>JAAUTM010000166.1 GCA_012031455.1 Phycisphaerales bacterium | reverse complement strand
TGTTGTTGGTACTTCAGGTGGTGCTCTGGCCGATGCGGTTGACAGCGGGTTGGAGCACAGAGCAGACGCTTTGGCTGGGTGGGATATTATCGGGCTGGATGCTTGTGGCGGGCTGGATGACGGCTATCGGGTGTCAGAGTAAAACCCAGGGGGGGCGTATTCTGACGATGTTGCTGCTGGTGGCACTGGTTCTGGGGGAACCGCTGGTTCGGTGGTTGCTGGGGCAAATGTTTGTTGTCTGGCCAGTGAACTCGATGGGATTACGCTGGATCGGGCCAATCGATGCAGTGCAGGCGTTGGGAGCACCGGGGGCACGGTGGTCAGCAGACAAGTGGGCAGGTTATGCATGGGGGGTGCTGGGAGCGGGAGTGATGGGGTGGTTGATCTTGCTGCTGCTGGGGCTGAGGCTCAGGCGTGAGGCGAGGATAGCGGCGGTATGAGGTTTTAGGCCCAATCAGGATTCAGGTCTGCTTGTATCTGAGACGATAACGGGTAAGGTAATGGTTTGCGGAACATTGTGAGACCGCAGCACCAACCGACCCTCGCCAAGCTGAATAAGCCATGGAGGGCCGGTGCAAGGAGTTTTGTTCGATGGAAATGATCACAGCAGAAGAAAAAGTAATGTTGGAAGCCCGGTTGGAGGAGCTGCGCTCCCGCCGGCAGGAGATTGTCAACCGAGTGGCTGAAGCTCGTGCGATGGGCGACTTGTCGGAGAACGCCGAGTACCATGCCGCCCGCGAGGATTTGGCGCTCAATGATGCCGAGGTCCGTCGGGTGGAGACACGCCTGAAAACCGCACGGGTGGTGGAAAAGGTCGAAGGTCCCAGCGAGATGGTGTTCATGGGATCGATTGTGAAGTTGCGCGATCAGGCCACGGACAATGAGGACCTTTATAAAATCGTCGGGGAAGCCAGCGGCAGGTTCGATGGCGATGAAATCGAAGTGACGACAGGCTCGCCCATGGGCGAAGCGCTCATGAAGGCCCGCGTGGGCGATGTGGTCAAGGTCGATTTGCCCCGTGGAACCAAGCGTTTTGAGGTGTTGGAGATCCCGCTGATGCTACGATTGTGCAGACCGACGCTGCCACACCCTATGGGATGATTGTCATGCCCCCGATGCACTCCAAAACCTTGAAAACAGCAATCGTGCTGGGCATGGCTGCCAGTTGCGTGATGGCGCAATCTGTTCAGATGGATGGCCGTCGTCTGGACAATAGCCTGCAACAGGGTTCAGGCGGAATCAATTCCCCCACAAGCCAACCTGATTTTCGTTTGCGCAACAACATGATCACGGGCAATGTGCCGGGTCTGGGTTACTTTCACGGGAACATTGGCTATCGATCTTCAGGGGAGTTTCAAGGGCGAACCTCCAGCGACTCCCTTTTTCGCTTCCAGGCACAATCGCTCTCCCCGGTGGGAGCCAACCCTCTGGGTTACGGCATCCCGCAACTGCATAGCGCACCGAACCTGAACATGCAGTCATCCCCGGTGGCCTCGCTCTACCGTAGTATTTCCCCCACTTCCGTGGCGGATCTGATGTCCGGCAACACGATGAGCACACAGTCTCTTTCCAGCGGGCTGACGGTGCGGGTTCCCTCCAACACCTACACAGGCATGGGCATTGATACCATGCGCTTTGCTGCAGCCGATCGACTTAACCTCAGTTTCCGTTCCTATCAGGATGGCCGACTGCAGGACATGACCGCATCACCGCTTTTGGGTATTCGTCGTCTGGAAATCAGCGATGTTGGCCGGTTTCTGGATGTTTCAACCAATGCTGCAAGGTTAGCGCCTGCCGCAGTGCCCGGTGGAACGGACCTCCCGACAGTCCCGGGTGCATCGAGGATCAATGCCCTGCAACCCGGCGGACGCATCGAGCCTTCCACAACAGGACTTGCAACGCACGAAGTTCTGCGCGATCGTTCCGCCTGGTCCCCAGCCTTGGCTTTGGGTTTGACCATGTCGGCACGGTTGCAGGCCACACGAGTGGATGAGCAAGTCAACCTTGATGAGCAGGTCCAGCGTCTTCAGGCTCAGTTGCTGTCGCCCATGGGTTCGATGCAGATGGAACCCGGACGCGATGTATACATGGACATCCTCGGCCGCATTCGTGACAACGTACAGCGTGTGGCAGGCAAAACGCCTGATACCGGTTCGGCCCCAACCCAATCTGGCAGTTACCCGGTTCCCGGTGGCAATCAACCTGCGCCTGATGGTTTGCGCGATCTTACAGGGAACGCGCCGCGGGTCGAAGATCCGATGGCCCGCTATGACCTGGCGCTTCAGCAACAGGCACTGCGTGGGCCGATGACCGCCGAACAACTTCAAATGGCTCGGCAGCAGCGCGATGCAGCCATGGCCAGAGCACGGGGTCTGACAATCCCGGTCCCACCATCACCGGATGCACCGGAGTCCACGGGGACTCATCAGTTCCCCACGATTCCTGGTGATTTTCCTTCCAACGAGCCGCAGGTATTGCCCGAGTCCCTGCAAGCCCTGATCGAATCGCTGCGCCGACCCGGACCGGCACTCACTTCGCTGGCTGCCGACCGCAGTGATCTGCTCAATAATCTGCTGCGACTGGCGGAAGGTGATCTGGCAAACGGTCGCTATTTTGACTCCGAATCGCGTTACCGTGCAGTGCTGGATTTGGATGAAGCTCATCCCATGGCACGCATCGGTCAGATTCATGCGCAAATGGCGGCAGGTATGGTTTACTCGGCCACGCTCAATCTGCGCCGCTGGATGGAGGATCATCCCGAACTGATGGCGGTGCGTTACCAGCCGGGGTTACTTCCGCCTGCAGATCGGCTGGAATTCATCCGCAACCAACTGGATGAAATGATCCGCACTGGTCAGCGTACGGAGCCGCCGCTGCTGCTGGCTTATCTGGGTATCAGTTTCCCTCCCGGAAGTGACCCGTTATGCTCTGGACGTCGCCCAGGCGCGCAGCCCGATGGACCCCTTGCTCCCGCTGCTTCGCCGTCTGTGGCTGGCGACCCCTGGCACTCAACCGTGAATACTGCAGAACCTGATCCAACTTCATCCTCAAGCCCGGTTGATGCCGGTGCACAGGGTCAACCCCCGTCCAGCGCTGGCTGGGAAGCACCTGTGCGCTTGTGCCTGACTGACTTCATTCATCTGCGCACACTGCAGGAATTGCAGGATGCCTTCACGGCCATGACCGGGTTTACCACCACCATCCACGATGCCAATGGTCTCCAGGTCACCGCCCCCTCCGACACCGCTGCCCGGCAGGAATCCGCCCGCGTGCTTGACTGGCTCATGGCTGATGAAATCAGCAGAGCCAAGGATGCCCCCATCTCCGCCCCCATCATTGTCGATGATCAGGTCCTGGGCACCATCAACATCGACCCCCATGGGCAGGAACAACCCCTGACCCACAACCTGCAACGCTTAAACGACAAGGCCCTGGAACTGGGACTCACCCCAGCCCATGTCCAGCAGTTGCTCTCAGCTGCGGATCTGGATGCCCAGCCTCATTCTGCTCGCTCAGCCGGTGTGCAGTTTCTTTATCTGATTGCCAACAACATCGCGCGGCTGTGCTATCAGGAATACCAGCTTCGCAAACGCATTGACGAACTATCCACGCTCTACACACTTTCCACCGTGCTTTCCCAGCAGCGCGAACTGCAACAGGTGCTCGATACCGCTGCCCGCGAAGCAGCCCAGACCTTTGTGGTCAAAGCGGTGGGCATTCGTCTGCTGGATGATTCTTTGCGCGAGCTGCGGACCCAGTGCGTATGGAACCTGTCCGAGGCGTATGTGGAGAAGGGCCCGATTTTGCTGGAGCGGAGTCCGGTCTTTCAGCAGGCACTTACCGAAGGCATCGCCTACGTTCCGGACATGCGCACGGATCCGCGCGTGATCTACCCGGATGATGCTCTGCGGGAGGGGTTGGTGTCCCACCTTTGTGCGGGCATGGTGTACAAGGGGCAGCCCATCGGCCTGATCCAGCTTTCAGTGGTGAGCCACGTGTGTTTGGCAAGTGGGAAACCGAACTGCTCCGGGCCATGGCGCAACTGCTGGCCACCGCCATCAACAACACCCGATTGGAAGGCAAGCGGCTGGAACAGGAACGGGTGGCCGGGCAATTGAAGATGGCAGCCGATGTGCAGAAGCGCATGCTGCCGCAGACCCTGCCGATGATCGCCAATTTCGAAGTGGCAGCCCGGTATGTGCCGTCGTTTGAACTGGGCGGGGATTTTTACGATTTCATTGATTTTCAGAACAGCCTGGGCATTGCCATTGCGGACGTTTCCGGCAAAGGGGTGGCGGCGAGCCTGCTGATGGCGGCTGTGCGTTCATCGCTGCGTGCCTATGCTCAGGACCTCTACGACCTGGACATGATTATTTCACGGGTGAACCAGGCCCTGTGCCGGGACACTCAGGCCAACGAATTCGCCACGCTTTTATACGGGGTGCTGGATCCCCGTACCCGGCGATTTACCTACAGCAATGCCGGTCATGAGCCAGCCCTGCTTCTGCGCAAGGGGCAGATCATTCGACTTGAGGCGGGTGGCATGGTGGTGGGCGTGGACCCGGCCCAGAAGTTCGACAAGGGTATCCTTGATTTTCAAAAGGGCGATATGGTGCTCTTCTACACCGATGGGCTGATGGATGCGATGAACTTCGAACGCCAGCGTTTTGGACGTGACCGCATCATCAGTGCGTTCAAGGAATGCACGGACAAGACTGCGGGGGAAGCGCTCAATCATGTGCTCTGGGAAATGCGACGCTTCGCGGGCATGAGTCCCCGTACCGATGACAACACCATGATCGTGCTTAAATGTGTTTCGTGAGGGTTATCGCCATTTCTGCGTTAGACTGTCAGTATGAACGGCAGCGAAATGAATTTTGTGCAGGTGATGCCATGGCTGGTGGTGGCGTCGGTGGCATTGGGGATCAGTGCCTGGCGCGGCTGGCTTTGGCCGGGCGG
>JAAUTM010000165.1 GCA_012031455.1 Phycisphaerales bacterium | reverse complement strand
GCGGATGCGGCAACACGGGTACTAAGCCAGGTGAAGTCGGTAGTTCGCGCCAACTATTCCAATCCCCCGGCCCACGGTGGCGGGGTGGTGACTACCATCCTCAGTGACCCGGTGCTCTCCGCACAATGGCAATTGGAGCTGGCATCCATGCGCAGACGCATTCATGACATGCGGCAACTGTTCGTCAGCACCCTGACTCAGAAAAACATCAAGGCTGACTTTTCCTTCATCACCCGGCAACTGGGCATGTTCAGCTTTTCCGGGTTGAGCAAAACACAGGTCGAACGCCTGAAAGATGAATTTGCGGTTTACATTGTGGGCAACGGCCGAATCAATGTTGCGGGCATGACTTCATCCAACATGCCAGTGCTTGCTGATGCGATTAAAGCGGTGATGTGAAGGGATGTAATCGAACGTGTTTGAAAAGAACCCAGGCATGGCCATGCCTGGGCTTTTTTTTATTGGGTTATTCAAGCGTTACTATTGATTATCGAATTTGCTGTTTCATAAAGTCGCGTTGCAATTGGATCAGTTTTCGTATCCCTTTGTCCGCCAGTTTAAGCATGGCATCCAGATGTTTGCGGTCAAAGGATCCCTGCTCGGCGCAGCCCTGCACTTCGACGAATTTGCCCGCACCGTTCATCACCACGTTCATATCCACCTGCGCTTTGCTGTCGAGCGGGTAATCCAAATCCAGGCAGACACGGTCGTCCACAATTCCCACGCTCACCGCAGCCACGGGTCCGTGACCCTTGATCGGATCGCCTGCAATCAAACCTTGCTTGCGAGCATCAGCCAAAGCCAATGCAAGGGCAACAAACCCGCCGGTGATGGATGCGGTACGTGTGCCCCCGTCAGCTACCAGCACATCGCAATCGATGGTGATGGATAATCCTGGCATTTGGGTCATTTCAACCGCTGAACGAAGCGAACGCCCGATGAGACGCTGGATTTCCGTACCTCGGCTGTCGGGGCCACGCTTTTTTTCGTTGCGGGGTCGAACCGGGCATCATGTTGTATTCAGCGGTTACCCAGCCCTGCGTCGGGGGTTCACCCGGCTTGGGTTTCAAATGCGGAGGCAAATCAGTGGACACACTGGCCACGCACAGCACCTGAGTGCTTCCGCTGGTGTAAAGCACACTGCCGGGCACAGCCCGATGACGAGGGAAAACTTCGATATTGACTTCACGCAATTGATCGGGGCGGCGATTTTTCATCAGCGCATTCTGACATGAGTTCTGCAAACCACCAAACCGCGTGAGTGTATCTCTGTTACGTCCAGTCTTGTGACACAAGTGGGTATCATGCTTACTCGATGACCCATGACACAACATCTCTACGCATTTTGCATCTGACCGGCCGCTCTGACACAGGCGGGCTTTTCCGTTATGTCAGCCAGTTATGTGATGCATTGCATCGGCAAGGCCACCATCCCGCGGTTGCGGGGCAGTTGTATGAAACGCGCGAGCTGTTTGCGAATAAACCCTGGCCCTGGGTGGAAATTCCCTGTCGTGGGGGTGTGGTTGCAATGGTGCGGGCCTTGCAGGTTTTGCAACGCTGGGTGGATGATCACCCGGTGGATTTACTGCATGTGCATTTTCGCAAGCCGATGTTCATGGCACGCCGGGTTGCTGCCAGACAACGTCCCCGCTTGCCGATTTTATACACCCTGCATCTATCAGGCATACCGATTCATGGCATGTGGCGCTGGCTTTCAGATTTTGGGGACCATGCCCATGTCGCCAGTGTCGATGCCCGCGATTGGCTGATTGAAGCAGCAGGGGTTCAATCAGATAAAATCACTATTATCCCGCATGGTATTGATCCTTCGGCATTTCCGATGACAACACCGACGCTGCGAGCGGCTGCACGAGAGCAATTGCAGATCAACACCGATGGGCCGGTCGCATTGTATGTCGGTCGTTTAGAAGACCCCAAAAACGAAAACTGGTTGCTGGATTTAGCAGCCACGCGCAAGGTGCCGGGCTTGCAAATAATGCTGGCGGGCACCGGGCCGAATGAACCAGCGGTACGTGAACGGATCAGTCGAGAGGGTTTGCAGGATACGGTCAAACTTTTCCCGTTTGCTTCCCCACTGCCTTATTACCAGGCAGCGGATGCACTTCTGTTGCCATCGCAGATCGAAGGCTTTTCATTGGTGACCATCGAGGCCATGAGCACAGGTTTGCCCGTGCTGCGCACCCGCACGGCTGGCACTACTGAAACCATCGTGGAAGGTGTCACCGGTCGCTCGACGGACATCGAGCATGATGCCTTTCTGCATGAGGCTCTATCCATGATTTCGAACATGACGGAAATGAAACGCATGGGTACGCAAGCGCAGCGCATGTGCGGGCACACCTGACGTATGAAAAGCAATTGGCAGCCACCATCGCCCTTTACCAACGGCTGTTGACTCGGTGATAGTTACGCCGGAGATGTCATGGTCATAAGTAGAAGCGTGACCCTGACAGAACGCTATCATGCCAACATGAAAATCGCGGTCATTATTCCAGCAGCGGGCTTGGGCAAACGCTTTGCTGCGACATCGGGCACCCAGCCAGCATCAAACTTCACCAAGATCGAAATGGACCTGCTGGGCAGGCCGGTGTTTTTACGGGCAGTGGAACTTTTCACAACCAGAGCGGAAGTATCGCAGATCATTCTGGCAGTGAACCCTGATACGCTGGATGAATTCAAGTTCCGCTGGGGTGAAAAGCTTTCGTTCATGGGGGTGACACTGGCCGCAGGGGGGCGTACCGAACGCTGGGAGACCGTGAAACTGGCATTGCAAGCGGTCAAACCCGAAGTGACGCATGTAGCGGTGCATGATGCCGCCCGGCCGCTCACGGATGCCAAAGTCATCGACCGGGTGTTTGAAGCAGCAGCCCGATACCCAGCGGTGATCCCGGGAATATTTGCCAGTGCAACATTGAAAAAAGTATCACCGATGCCTGCTGATATGCAGGCTGACCCAGTGGGGGATTTGCTGGGTGTGAATACAAAACAGGTTAAGCCGCTGGGGCAGGTGGCCAATGTGGTGGATCGCCGGGATGTGGTGGAGGTGCAGACCCCGCAGATATTTGAGTTGCAATTGCTGTGTCGAGCATATGCCCAGATTGTGGAGGGTCAATTGTCGGGGGCTGATTCATCGAAAACCATCACGGACGATGCGATGCTGGTGGAAGCCCTGGGCGAAAAAGTGGTGGTGGTGGAGGGGGCTTCAACCAATTTCAAGATCACCCGACCGGAGGATTTGGAACTTGCACGGGCCTGGATGACCATGATCCAACCTGCCACGCAGGCCGCCACGGCTCGCAAAAAACTTTTCGCTGATGATGAGGATTGATCGCTGGAATACGTCGAGCCTTGGTACAAATCGGCCTACACCAAGATTGAGCGGCATGATGAACATCGACAGCAATTGGCATGATGAGTTTCCGATTCTGGATCGGCTGGATTTTTTCAATCACGCCGGGGTGGCACCATTGAGTGGTGCTGCGGGCCGTGCCCTCATCCGTTACACCCAGCAGGCTCAGCAACAGGCCTATCACAAGTCGGATTGGTACAAACAAGCACTGAATGTTAAAAAACTGGCAGCCCGGTTTATTGGGGCCACCGATGAAAATGAAATCGCATTCGTCCCCAACACCAGCACCGGCTTGTCATTGGTAGCCAAGGGGCTTGCCTGGCGGCAGGGGGATCAGGTTGTCATCAGCAAGGTCGAATACCCGGCCAACCGTTACCCCCTGGCAGGACCTGGCCCGTTTTGGCGTGGAACTGGTGGAAGTTGATCAGCAACCTGACGGACGTATCGATGTGGACGATGTACTCGATGCCATCACCGACCGCACGCGGGTCGTGTCCCTGTCACATGTGCAATATGCCTCGGGCTACCGTATTGACCTGACACCGATTGCGAAGTTGGTCCATCAGGCAGGGGGGTACTTGTGTGTGGATGCCATTCAGAGTCTGGGGGCGATGCCTGTGAATGTGCGCGAGCTGGGTATTGATTTTCTCTCGGCGGACGGTCACAAATGGCTGCTCTCCCCCGAAGGTGCAGGATTGTTTTACGTCCGTGAAGAATTGATTCCCCTGCTGCACCCCAATGTGATCGGCTGGATGAACATGAAAAACGCCAGCGACTACGGGAACTACCAGTTCGAGTTTCAGGACGATGCCCGTCGGTTTGAACCCGGCAGCTACAACATCCCCGGTGTGCTGGCCCTGGGCGCAAGCCTGGAGATGTTCCTTGAACTGGGCATGGATCAGGTATGGTCAAGCATCGAAAGTCTCACCCGCCAGCTTTGCATGGGGCTGCAACAAAAGGTTACCAGGTGTTCTCACCCCGGCAGCGGGAAGGTGAGCGCAGCGGGATCGTGGTGTTTACCCCGCCCGACTCTGTGGGCCAGCGCTTGTCACTGGTTCAAATTGTCCAGGAACTGGAAGCAAAGAACATCATCATCGTGAAGCGTGAGGGCAGGTTGCGCATCAGCCCGCATTTCTACAACACCCCGCAGCAGATCGAACGATTTCTCAACGCGCTGCCTGCGTAGGCTTGGTGACAGGCACCGTACAATCTTTCACATTCAGGTTGATTCAGCGCAGTCATCGGCTAACCTTTGTGCATGACACATCCGAAAGTTCAACCCCCTGATTTACGTGAACATGGTGCACCCAAGGATGGCCAGCCTCAGACCAGCGACCAGCGTTTGTGGATGCAGCTGCTGGTGTTTGGCGGCTGTACCAGCATTGAGCCAATCCGGCAATCGTTGCAACAGATGACGCTGGAAACGGTGCTTTACGAAGATGTGAATAACCGCACGGGATTGCTCTGCTCACCCTCTCGGAAGACCGCTGTTGTTTGTGACAACCCTGCGTAAGCTGCTGCAAGAATCTCCGCTGGGCAGGACGTATCACTCAAACCTGAGTTCACCATGCTCGGGCGAACGTATGCTTCT
>JAAUTM010000164.1 GCA_012031455.1 Phycisphaerales bacterium | reverse complement strand
GGTCAAGTGGGTCAAGTTCGCCGTAATGCAGGATGGGTCAAGTGAGTCCGCGCACGGACCCACCAGCATCCATTTACAGGGCGGAGATACGGACCTTCGAGGACGAAGATTCGACGTGGTACATATCTCACACGCGAAGAAATAGAGCATATCAACTTGCCTGCAATGCGAATTGCACATCCAGAGTGGTTGGTTTATCGTTTCGTCTTAACTGTGACAGACCAATTCTCAAAAAGGAGCTTTCGATGTTATCACCTCGTATACCTTGGTTGACAGGTTTGGCCATGCTGGGCCTGGTGGCAACGTCGCAGGCAGATGTGCGTTTACCCGCAGTGCTCAGTGACGGCCTGATGGTGCAGCGCGATGTGCCCGTGGTGGTCTGGGGCTGGGCAGACCCCGGCGAGAAAGTCACCGTGCAATGCGGGAGCGATACCGTCATCGCCGAGAATCATGATGGCAAATGGAAAGTGCAGTTGCCCGCCCACAAGGCAGGTCCGGTGCCTGATATCACTGTGACTGGCAGCAACACCCTGACCATCAGCAAAATCCTCGCTGGCGACCTGTGGTTTTGCTCAGGCCAATCGAACATGGAATGGATCGTCAAGAACAGCAACAACGCCGAACAGGAAATCGCAGCTGCGGATTATCCGATGATGCGCTATTTTACGACGCAGCGCATCACCGCGGACCAGCCTCAGGACGATGTCAAAGGCACCTGGCAAACGGTCAGCCCTCAGAGTGTGGCCGGCCTGACCGCAGTGGGTTACTTCTTTGGTCGGGAACTGCATCAGCAGCTCAATGTGCCCATCGCGTTGATTTCATCCTCTTGGGGCGGAACACCGGCGGAAGCATGGACCCCGATGGAAACATTGCAGGCCGAACCGGATTACGCACAGATTCTCGAACGTACAAGGACCTACCCGGAACAATATCCCAAACTCCTGGAAAAATTTGAGGCCGATATGGTCAAGTGGCAGGAGGATGCCGACAAGGCCAAAGCCGAGGGCAAACCCGAACCACGCAAGCCACGCAAACCCGCTGAACCGGGAAAAAATCCCAACCTGGCATCAGTTCTTTACAACGCCAAGGTTCATGCCCTGACACCCCTGCCGATCAAGGGGGTCATCTGGTACCAAGGGGGAATCCAATGCGGGGCGTGCCTTTCAGTATCGCAAGCTCATGGCCGACCTGATCATCAGTTGGCGCCAGGCCTGGGGGCAGCCGGAGTTGCCCTTTGCGCAGGTGCAGCTGGCCAACCACGGCAAACGCCTGGATCAACCTAGCAAAACCAGCGCTTTGGCAGGGTTCCGCGATTCACAGTTCGTGGCGGCGAGCAAACTTCCAAAGACAGGGCTGGTGGTCACCATCGACATCGGCGAAGAAAACAACATTCACCCAGGCAACAAACAGGATGTGGGCAAGCGTCTGGCAGCTTGGGCGTTAGGCACGGTGTACGGGAAAGACATCGTTTACAGCGGCCCGGTGTTTGAATCCATGCAAGTCAAAGGCGCAGAAGTCCATCTGACTTTCACTCACACCGGTTCAGGCTTGATGACTAAGGGCCATCAGCTCAAAGGCTACGCCGTAGCCGGGGAAGATAAACAATGGCACTGGGCTGATGCCCGTATTGAAGGAACCAAGGTCGTAGTGAAGAGTGATGCCGTGCCCGCCCCGGTGGCGGTACGCTACGCCTGGGCCGACAATCCCGAATGCAACCTCTACAACAAGGAAGGCTTCCCGGCAATGCCCTTCCGCTCGGATCCACGAACCATTCCTGCAGACTACAACAAGTAAGTCAACATCCGCCCCGGCGACATGCTGCTGGCTTCTCATACAATGACAGTTCCTCGCGCAGCCCGCACCGACACGGTGTGGGCTGTTTTTTGTGAAGTGGTATAAAAGGATGAAATGAGCATGTACTTTGGCCGATAGAAAACAGGCGGTTTTGTATTGACGCGGGCAGGCAAGAGACTTATCGTGCAACAGTGATGGAGTTATTCATGGATATCACAATCACCGGCCGTCACTTGGAAATCACCCCTGCAATCCGCGAATACGCTGAAAAACGCGTGGGCAAATTAAGCCGGTATTACAACCGTCTGCAGGGGATCACCGTGGTGGCGGACAAGAGCGATCCCAGGCATTACGAAGTCGAAATCAAAATCACCGCCGACCGTACCGAGCCGTTCATCAGCAAGGTGCAGGCTGAAGATTTGTATGCGGGCATCGATCAGGTGGTGGATAAATTGGAGCGTCAGCTCACCGACCATAAAGAGATTGTCCGGAACCATAAAGGCAAGGCCCCGATGTCGGGGGGATAAACCAGTGATTGAGTGAACAAGTGGTGTAGGCGGGCATGGCGGCGTGTCTGCTGAGCAGCCATCGTCAAGGTTTATGGAAGCAATGGTATTGTCGGTCAAGCCCTTGCACTTGTCAGTCAGGTTGCGGCGCTCCATACTGTGAAGTATGGTCGGGGGTTGGATCGACTTATGCCGATGCCTGTTTGGAGCCAGCAAAGATCGCTGTCGTTTAACACCACCCCGACGGCGCTTGAGGAATAAAGATGAAGCTTCAGGAATTCGTGATTCAGTCGGCCATCATCCCCCAGCTTAAAAGCCAGGAACGTGATGGAGTCATTCAGGAACTGGTCGATGCATTGATTGAAGCCGGTGCCGCACCCGCAGCGATCAAGGGGGAGCTTGTCAAGCTCATCCTCGACCGCGAGAAAAAGGGTTCGACGGGTTTTGGCAAAGGTGTGGCCGTGCCCCACGTGAAGCACACCAAAATCAAAAAGATGGCAGCAGGCATCGGGATCAGTCAGAAGGGTATCGATTTTCATGCCCTGGACAAAGCCCCGGTGTTCAGTGTGGTGCTTCTGCTTTCCCCGCAGGACAAACCCAACGAACATCTGCAGGCCATGGAAATTGTGTTTGCCAACCTGCAGAAGGATCAGTTTCGCAGGTTTCTGCGTCAGGCGGGTACGGTCAACGAAGTACTGGAACTTTTGGCCGAGGCCGATGGCCATCAGATACAGGCCTGACCCGACGGATGGTGGAAATCATCCCGGCATCAAGACTACGATCACGCCGTTACCGGGAATTACGCAATGGGAATGCCCGTGGAAACCTTGACCCCGACGGTTGAAGCCAGGGTGGTGATCCAAAACCGCCTGGGATTGCACGCCAGACCGGCGATGTCCTTCGTGGATGTGGCCAATGCTTTTACATCCGAAGTGCGTGTCCGCAAGGGTGAACAGGTGGTCGATGGGAAAAGCATCATGCAGATGATGATGCTCGCTGCCACCCAGGGGACCGAGCTGATTATCAGTGCCACCGGCAAGGATGCCCAGAATGCCATCAACGCCATCAAGGAATTGATCGACCGTCATTTCGATGAAGAATGATCGAGTGGTCGAGTGGTCGAGTGGTCGAGTGGTCGAGTGGTTGAGTGTTTTTTGCCCCGATGCTTGCATCGGTTTTTTTGTCTGTTTATGGTGGGGTGGTCGGGGTAGCCGGGAAGCCGCCGCGCAGCCGACGCAACAACCACATGATCGGGGCGGACAGGGCATAGATGACAAATCCCGCCGCCAGCGCTGCTGGGGCCAGACTGCAAGCAACAACACGACCACCACCAGGCGGGCAATGGTGAGCACCGAGGCTCGGCCGCGCAGGTACCGGTTGGCGGCATGAGCGTAGCGCAATTGACTGACCATTCCAAAAGCGGTGAGCAGCATAATCGCCACCATGCCCATCCGCTGCAAGACGCAAGCTCAGCGGCACATCCGCCGACGACCCGAAAATCACACCACTGGACCCTTGCGCCAGGTGCTTGCGGGTGATGTCCGCCAGAAAATGCTGATGTAGCAGGATCATGCTGGCCACCGTTCCCGCAGCGCCGGGGGAGGGCAGACCTTTGAACGAAAGATGATCCTCCAATTGCGGGCTGCGCGATTCGATGTTGAATCGTGCCAATCGCAGAGCAGTGCATGACACATAAATACAGGCCACTACCAAAGCGATGCGACCGAAAAAAGTATCCGCTTGGTTGGAGGCGAAATAGGGAGTGTCACCCCCGAGCACCAGTTGCACGGCTATGAAAGCCGGAGCGACCCCGAAGGTCACCATGTCGGCCATGGAATCAAGCTGTTCACCAAGGTCGCTGGTCTGCCGGGTGAGCCGGGCGATCCGTCCATCCAAAGCGTCAAAGACCATGCCAATAAAAATGCACAGACTGGCAAAAGTAATGGGGGTCCAGCCCCAGGGAAGCTCGGCAGTGGCAGGCCGACTGGCGAAGAACACGGCCATGAACCCCGACAAGGCATTGCCCAGCGTAAAGAGCGTCGGCAATATCACCGCGCTTTTGCGGATCCTTCGGCGGGTTAACCGCAAACCCGAAGGAGCTTGCCCAGAGGTTTGGTCAAGACCCTTTGGCGAGCGAGGCGGAAGATTCAGGGGAGATGTCATATCAATATCATATATCGACATACGAACTCAGCGAATCGATTGGTTGATTGGTTGATTGGTTGATTGGTTGATTGGTTTGAAGTTTAGCGACGCACCGCAGGTGCGACGGCCTTAGCATCGGTGACTCGGTGACTCGGTGACTCGGTGACTCGGACAGAATCGTAGTATTCCTCCCGATTAACCGACTCACCGACCCACCGATCAACCGATTGGCAGTCCAAAAGCTTATGATGTTAAAGGATGTCACAGACCAACACTCCCAATGCCACGCCAGTGCAAGGCACGTATTCGGTACTCGATGATCCGCGGACCGAACGCCGTGGCATCGCAATCATCGTGCTGCTGGTGTGTCTGTTACCCTTGGTGGTGGGTGCTGCCCTGCATGCGGATCCGCAGGGGGTGGGCACGCATGAGCAGTTGGGGTTCCCTGCCTGTCAATTTTTGGAAGTGACGGGGTATCCGTGCATCAGTTGCGGCATGACCACAGCCGTAGCTCTTGGCGGCTCATGGTA
>JAAUTM010000163.1 GCA_012031455.1 Phycisphaerales bacterium | reverse complement strand
TGGAACTGACCTGGACCTTGCCCGATGGGTCACAAAAGCAACAGAAACTGACCCTTGAATCTGGTCAGACCGAGCAGTCCATCGTGGAGGTTGCGATCCCGGCTGTAGCTGCAGGCGGTGCCAAATCGCAGGTGACTTTGGCATACCAGTTGCAAGGTACCCCGTTGTCAGGAGCGCAGTCATTGCAGGTGGAATCGGTGCTTTTGATTCCCTCGGCTGGGATGAGCGATCGTGAGGCTGACTTCAAAATGATGACCCGCAAAAACATTGTCAACCCCAATGATGCGGACCCGACCCGGGCCCATTTGAATTGGAGGGGGGATTCTGATTTGTCGGCGCAATGCTGGCTGAGCCTGCAGGGAGATGCATTGGTCATGCGTCTGGTCGTGACAGATGACAAGCACAATCAACCTCATCCCATTGAGGATGCTTGGCAGGCCGACAGCATACAAATGGCATTTACGGTTCCCGGTCGATCAGGGTCGTGGGTGCTGATGATGGCACGAAGCAATCAAGGTGCCGACATGTTTCAGGTGTCACAGGCACCTGTGGGGTTGACCAGAGCTATTGAGGGTAAAGTGGTATTTGAGAGCAAGCCGCAAGCTGGTGGAGGCAAAATGGTGTATGAATTACGCCTGCCGCTCAAAGGGCTGGGGATGGATGCCGGCCAATTGCGCAGCGAGGGTTTGCGTTTCAATCTGATCATTAATGATGCGGATGATGCTGGCCGTGAGGGCTTTGCGTTTGTCGCTCCGGGAATGGGGTTTGGGAAATATGAAAACGAGCGATGGCCGGGCATGATATTTGAATGATGAACGGCCCGAACGCCGCAGACAAAGGAAACAAGATGTTTGAAAGCATGCGTGAACGTTGGATGCAGACGGCTCTGGACTTGGAGCCTCGGTTAAAGATCAGCAGGTTTGTGCCCACCGCTGTGGTTAAGCCGGTGCACGATGATTCAGTGCATCATCATTGGAGCACCGAGACGATCCGGTCACTTGCAGACCGGCAGCCGATCCGATTGCTACCGGGCCACAGTGTGGTCATCGATTTTGGTGTGCACACGGTGGGCAAGATTCAAATGAACGTCAGCAGAGTGGGACCGACGCAGGAAGGGAAACTTTCGCTGCGATTTGGTGAGATACCGGCTGAAGTCGGGCCGGATGTGGCGAATAAGACTGGCAAGCTGGGCGGGGAATGGTTGGAGCCGGTGGTCCTGCAAATCACAGCCAATCAGGAACTGCGATATGACACCCGTAGAGCCTGGCGGTATTTGCGGATTGATTTGCATGATGATTCATCGCCCATCACCATCCAAGACCTCTGCGCTATGGAGCAGTCCTCGGTGGGGTTACTGGATGAAGTACCTGCGTGCGAGCAGGATTCCGAGTTGTTGAGGCAGATGGATCTGGTTTCGCTGCGGACGCTGCGTAACTGCATGCAGGGTGTTTTTGAAGATGGCCCCAAGCGGGATCGTAGGCTCTGGCTCGGTGACTTGCGTTTGCAGGCGCTGACTAACTACGTGAGCTTTCGCAACAACGATCTGGTCAAACGTTGTCTGTATCTTTTTGCTGCTTGTGCTTATGAGGATGGGCTGGTCCCGGCCTGTGTATATGAGCGGCCCAAATGGCATGGCGGGACGGAGTTCATCCCTGATTATGCGCTGCTGTTTGGCCCGACACTGCTGGACTACCTGATTGCCAGTGACGATATCGCGACAGCCAAGGACCTTTGGCCTGTGGCGCTGCGTCAGACCGAAATTCTGGATCGATGGGTGGATGATCGTGGCGTGTTTGTGGACCCGGGCAAGGTCTGGCTGTTCATCGACTGGCATGCAGATTTGGATCGTCAGACTGCGATTCAGGGGACCGCCTGCTACGCTTTGCTCAAACTGATTGAACTGGGCAGGCTTGTCGGGGCGGAAGCCTCCATCCTGCAAAACCTGGAGCAGCGCCGTCAGCAGATGATTGCGGCGACACAGAAATACCTGTGGGCCCCCACACAGGGTCTGGCGGTATCCGGCAAGGATCGGCAGTTGTCATGGGCATCGCACATCTGGCTGACCTTGGGGCAGGCAATCACCACCGAGCAGGCCCGCAGCGGTTTTGCCGTGTTGGAATCCAACCCCAAGGCATTGCGACCGGTTACGCCCTATCTGTACCACCATCAGCTTGAAGCCATGGCCCAATGCGGCATGGTCCGCGAGGCTCGAGTTCTGATGGAAAACTACTGGGGTGGCATGATTCGACTTGGAGCCACGACTTTCTGGGAAGTTTACGATCCAGCTCAGCCGATGCTTTCGCCCTATGACAGCATCCTGCATAACAGTTATTGCCATGCTTGGAGCTGCACACCGGCTTGGTTTATCCGCACCGGAATGCTTGATGGGAATCTGCCAGATGTATTGCCGGTGGAAACCGTACCCCGGGTTGTCCCACGGTTGTCAGAGTCGATTCCCGCCAGCGTGAGTGTCAAGTAATGCTCTCGTTTGCGGATGCAGTTCACGGAGAATCCAATGTCTGGTTTGAGTCGTCGTCAGTTTATGCAAACCACCACCGCGGCCACATTGGCGGCCATGCTATCGCCAGCTCAATCAACCATGGGTGATCCAAATCGTCCATTGAACCTGCTGATGATCTGCGTGGACGATCTGAATTCGTGGATTGGTTGTCTGGGCGGGCATCCTCAGGTCAAGACACCCAATCTGGATCGGCTGGCACAACGAGGCCTGTTGTTTACCAATGCCCACTGCGCTGGCCCGATCTGCAATCCCGCAAGGGCGGCACTCTTAACCGGGCGTCATCCTTGCCACCACGGGACTTCATTTGCTGGGCCCGCTGTTTCGGGATACCCAGACGCTGCGGGAGGCGATTACTCTGCCACAGCACCTGATGATGCACGGGTACCGCTCCATGGGGGCGGGCAAAGTATTTCATGGGAGGCATGATCCGGCTTCGTACCACGAGTTCGGCGGCAAGTTCGGTGAGTATGGACCAAGACCCCCTCAGAAGATCGCTTTTCCCAAAGGGCATCCACTCTGGGATTGGGGGGTGTATCCGGAAAATGATCAGGACACGCCGGATCATAAAATTGCGGATTGGGCCATTGCACGGCTACAACAGACCTATGCACAGCCGTTCTTTTTAAGTGCTGGTTTTTACCGTCCTCACGCCCCGATGTTTGCTCCGCAAAAGTGGTTTGATTTATATCCAATTGATTCGCTGGTCATGCCCCCGATGCGCCCCCATGATCTTCCGCCCCAGCGCATCAGTGATTACGCCATGCAGCTGACCGCCGGTTTGGCGGAACCGCGCCACTCGGAAGTGCTGGCACTGGGCCAGTTCGTCCAGGCGGTACGTTCGTATCTGGCATGTGTCAGTTTCGTCGATCATCAGATCGGCAGAGTCATCGAAGCCCTGGACAACTCACCCCACGCCGCCAACACACTGATCGTGTTCTGGGCGGATCATGGTTTTCATGTGGGCACCAAGGAACGCCGTGGGGCAAGCGTTCGCTCTGGGGAGGAATCGACACACGTTCCCTTGATATTCGCCGGCCCCGGAGTAACGCCTGGTCGCTGTCATCGCACGGTCGGCACAATTGACCTTTATCCGACTTTGCTTTCGCAATTGAAGTTACCCGCCCGTGAGGGTCTGGATGGACGCGACTTCACCCGCCTGCTCGCCCAACCCGATGCCCCTTGGAACGGGGTAGCCCTGACATCTTTCAGCCCGGGGAATCATGCGGTTCGGGATGAACGTTATCGCTACATCCGCTACGCCGACGGTTCTGAAGAACTGTATGACCATGAAACCGATCCCCATGAATGGAACAACCTGGCAGGTAAGCCGGGAACTAGCGACCTGGTCGATCACCTCGCAAGATACATGCCCGTGCAGGAACCGCCGCTGGTAGCCAATTCCTCTGGGGGCGACAGTCCACTGCTTCCCTGATTTCATGTTACCTCTACACTGAATTTTGCTGGATAAGAATTTCTGATTGCTCATGCAATCGTCGGCCTGTTCCCCAAGCGTGGCTATGGTTAACATGTGACCATAACCTGGGCCGTGCGATTGAAGTTATTGAACCGACTCATCTTTATCATTGGGGTTGTATGCCTGCTAACCACAGGTGCGATTGCGCAACTCGAAACGGTGCGCCTGCGGGTGGACAGCACGGGCATCGGGGTGGGCGGCTATTACCAGCCGGGTTCGTGGACAGCGATGTTGTTGACGCTGGAGAATC
This sequence comes from Phycisphaerales bacterium, assembly GCA_012031455.1. The sequence continues at coordinate 748 of JAAUTM010000163.1, read as the reverse complement.
CGTCCCCACAGCCACGCAAGGTGATCTGCGAATGGTCGGTGCCCGATGCCGATGGCGATACGGTGCAGCATCGGCGCTGGGTGACGCTGGGACCCGGACCAGGGAACGTGCAACAGGCGTGGTTGTATGCCATGTTGCCGGTGGGTATTTCGCCACAGGCCAGTGCCCAGGTACGCGTGATGGAAGCAGGGACGGATGAAACACTCACCACCACGCAGGCTCGGGTGCTGGCTCAGGTGACAGTTCCGCTGCCCAAAAGATTGGCCATGGAGCAACGCCCCATCGGGATCGTAGGTTCATCGGCAGGGATGATGGGGCTGCGACCTTATGAAACTCTGCCCACTCAACATGAAGCATTGCTGCTGATCGGCGGGCTGGAGCCGTCGCAATTACCGGATCGCTGGTACGGGCTGGCGATGTTGCAAACGTTGATATGGACTCCCTCCGCAGGGGACCCGGGTGCGATGGAGGTCAGTGAGGTATCAAGGCAGGCTTTGCGCGAATGGGTGAAACGGGGCGGGCATCTGGTGGTGATCCTGCCCAGTGAAGGGGACGCATGGCCCAGATCACCTCTGCGAGATATTTTGCCCATTGAAAGCGATCAGATTCGCAAGATCGAGGAAATCGACCGGTATGAATTCAGCATGTCGCAAGCCGGCCCCGTGACAATCGCTTTGACGGCTCGACAGATCGGTTCGCCGCTGCACGGGATGCTGAAGGTCGTCGATTCCGCGGGCCGCGTGCTGGT
>JAAUTM010000162.1 GCA_012031455.1 Phycisphaerales bacterium | reverse complement strand
CCTTGGAGGAACAATCTTGAAACCGCTTGACAATCAAGACAGTCGCTCCCCCGGTTGCCACAAGGGAAAGCAAAGGCAATGCGGTGGGGTCTTTCAGCAAATCATCGATGAGTCTGGCTATTTCATGCCCCTGGCGGGGGCCAAAGGCCTCTATGGCCAATTGCAGGATGGCGGGGATGTCGTGGGACAAGGACGGACGAAGTTGGATGGGCATGACGAACGTTTCCAAGGGGTCATGTTAAACACCTGCGATTATAAGGAACTTGCAAACGGTTGGTCTGGGACTGGAACGTAAGCGTTGAGTTGCCTATTGTCAGACATCCTTCTTTGGGCCAACTGGGATGTTTTATCCTAACTGGCGGGGAAGGTTAGGCCCGGCTGGTTGATTTTGCCGATATGCTACTACAATCAGGATCGATATCAGCAGGGTGAAATCGGAGGATCGGCGGATCGGCGGGTCGTTGTGTTTTGCAAGTCATTCCAAAGGTCGGTTTTTACGGGAGCCTTGAAGCCATGGCTGTCGGCACCACACAGGACGGACGCGGAAAAGTAACAGAGGTTCATGCGGCAGTGATTCGATTCGCAGGAGATTCGGGCGACGGCATGCAGCTGGCGGGCACGCAGTTCACCGACACATCGGCCATCTACGGCAACGATGTGGCGACGCTCCCGGATTACCCGGCAGAAATTCGCGCCCCGGCAGGCACCGTGGCAGGTGTTTCGGCATTTCAGATCAACTTCGCCGACAACGAAGTGTTCACGCCCGGTGACAAGGTTCATGCCCTGATCGCCATGAACCCGGCTGCATTCAAAGCTCATATTGAAGATGTCGATGTGGGCGGGATTGTGGTGGTGAACGAGTCGGAGTTCAACAAGGTCAATCTGCGTAAGGCCGGTTACCCCGATGGCTACCATCCGCTGGATGACGAAAAATTCACCCAGCGGTTCAGAATCTACCGGGTGCCCATTACCGAGCAGAATGAAACAGCCCTGGCCAGTTCAGGTTTATCCGCCAAGGAAGTGGACCGCTGCAAGAACATGTATGCATTGGGGCTGATTTACTGGCTCTACGACAGGTCTTTGGACGTGACCATCGGGTATCTGGAAGACTACTTTGGCAAGAAAAAGAAAATGCCGGAGGTGGCGGCTGCCAACGTCAATGCCCTTAAATCGGGGTACCACTTCGGGGAGACGGCGGAGATTTTCAGCGGCAAGTACCACGTTGCCAAGGCTACGGTAGCACCGGGCAAATATCGCAAAGTTACGGGCAATGAAGCGGTGGCGATGGCCTTGGTGGTGGCCTCGAAACTGGCCAATAAACAACTGGTGTATTGCACTTATCCGATCACCCCGGCCAGTGACATATTGCATTCACTTTCGACGATGCGAAACTTTGGAGTCAAGACGTTTCAGGCTGAGGATGAGATTGCAGCCATGTGTTCCGCCATCGGGGCCTCTTTTGCGGGGCAATTGGGAGTGACGGGCACTTCGGGGCCGGGCGTGTGCTTGAAGAGCGAAGCGATGAACCTGGCGATCATCACGGAATTGCCGGTGGTGATTGTGGATGTGCAGCGTGGCGGACCTTCGACAGGCTTGCCTACCAAAACAGAACAGTCGGACTTGCTGCAGGCGATGTACGGGCGCAATGGTGATTCGCCATTGGTGCTGGTGGCTCCGCAATCGCCAGCGGATTGTTTTGACATCACCATTGAAGCGGTGCGTATCGCTTTGAAATATATGTTGCCGGTGATGGTGCTTTCGGATGGTTACCTGGCCAACGGAGCCGAGCCTTGGCGTGTGCCCTCAGCGGATTCGTTTGAAAAAATCAGCATTAAACATGCCACTGACCCGGCCACATTCAAACCCTTTGCCCGTGATGAAAACCTTGCCCGTCCCTGGGCGATTCCCGGCACACCCGGCTGCGAACACCGCATCGGCGGGTTGGAAAAGGCCCACATCACAGGCAATGTCAGCTACGACCCGGCCAACCATCAGATCATGACCGACCTTCGGCGGATGAAGGTCGAGAAGGTGGCTGACTCAATCCCTGCACTCGAACCGCTGGGTGATCCCAGTGGTGACCTCTTGGTTTTGGGCTGGGGCGGGACGTATGGCTCGATCGTCACCGCAGTGGTTCGTGCTCGCCAACAAGGCAAGAGTGTTTCCGCAGCGCACCTGCGTTATTTGAACCCCTTCCCCAAGAACTTGGGCGACCTGCTCAAACGCTACAAGAAGGTGCTGATCCCGGAACTCAACACCGGCCAGTTGCGTACCCTTATTCGTGCCAAGTATCTGATTGATGCCCGTGGGCTGAATAAGGTTTATGGCAAGCCGTTCCTCGTGGAAGAAATCGAGCAGGCCATCGATGTGATGCTCAGTGGACAGTGGGGCGATAGCCTTTCGCTCACCCCGCACCATGGCACGGTCAAGCCTGAGCACACGAGCCTGGCGATGACGGCTGTGGGTGTGAACGCCGGAGCCGTGGCGGATGCGGAAGGTTGATTACAAACAGTGTCAGGGGCGTGTCATGAAGGACCACTGTGGTGCGACTCATGATTATGAAACCATCATGCTCACCAGTGTTCTATGTTTGATTATGAGTCTTTCGGGCTGCACGGAGAACCTGCCCGGATCTGAAACGATGCAAAGCAGTGCCAATCCATCCAGAGCCAACACCCCGCCGGTCACCATTCGGCTTGTTGATGCCCAAGGCAAACCGACGGAGGCGATCAGCACGCCCAAGGTCATCAAAACGGATAAGCAGTGGAAGGATCAGCTTACCCGTGAACAATATGAAATCGCCCGTGGCAAAGGCACTGAGCCAGCGTTCTGTGGCCTGCTCAATGACAACAAGGAACCGGGGATTTACACCTGTGTTTGCTGCGACCTTCCACTGTTTTCTTCGAATGCCAAGTTCAACTCCGGCACCGGCTGGCCCAGCTTTTTCCAACCGGTAGCACCTGAAAATGTGATCAATGAGCGGGACACCAGCTACCGCATGGTTCGCATTGAAATCCTCTGTGCCCGTTGTGATGCCCACCTTGGTCACGTTTTTGAAGATGGACCGCGACCCACCGGCCTGCGCTATTGCCTGAATTCGGCTTCCATGAAGTTTGTCCCGCAAACCCAGATAGCCCAGCTTGCTGAACAACTTCATAAAGATTTTCAACCTGCAACCACCCAGCCTACCAAGCCCCAGTGAGAGAACCCATGACTGCTGCTAATCTGCCTGTGCTGACCGCCAAGGACTTTGCCTCTGACCAGGATGTACGCTGGTGCCCCGGTTGCGGGGATTACGCCATCCTCAATCAGGTTCGCAAGCTCATGGCCAATTTGAAGGCCAAGCGAGAAAACACCGTGTTCGTTTCAGGCATCGGCTGCTCCAGCCGGTTTCCCTATTACATGAACACCTACGGTTTTCACAGCATCCATGGCCGTGCCCCCGCCATCGCCACCGGTATCAAACTGGCGAACCCCGGTTTGGATGTGTGGATCGTCACCGGCGATGGGGATGGCCTGTCGATCGGCGGTAACCATCTCCTGCATGTGCTTCGCCGCAATGTCGGCGTGAAAATCCTGCTTTTCAACAACCGTATATACGGTTTGACCAAGGGTCAGTTTTCACCCACCAGCGAGCATGGCAAGAAAACCAAATCCAGCCCGATGGGCACCATTGAGCTGCCGATTTCCGCGCTATCGATTGCCCTTGCAGCCGAGGCCAGTTTCGTCGCACGAGCCATTGATGTGGACCGCAACCTGCTGGGCACCCTTGAACGTGCTGCCAAGCATAAGGGCTCTGCGTTTGTGGAAATTTACCAGGACTGCAACGTCTTCAATCACATGGCTTTTGAATACGCCACCGACAAGGACACCAAGGAGGAGCACATCCTCAACCTCGAACACGGCAAGCCGATGATCTTCGGCAAGAACCGGGATAAGGGCATCATCCTCCGCAACCACAAACCCGAAGTCGTCAAGGTTGGCGGGTCCGATGGTGTCCAGCCCGATGACCTTTTGTTCCACGATGAACAGGATGAGAACATCGCCTTCCTGCTCTCACGCATGAGCCACCCTGAGTTCCCCGAACCCATGGGTGTGTTCTACGAAATCAATGACAACTCGTACGAGGAACTGTTGGAAAAGCAGGTCACCGATGCCATTGCCGCCCGCGGCGTCGGGACCATTGATTCTCTGCTTAGTGCTGGCGAAACCTATGAAGTGAAGGCGTAGGCGACGCAGCATGATCAAGTGGCAATCAAGCCAGGTGGTCAAGTGCGTTTAGCGCGTATGTTTTACGTTGGCGTTTTTCTGTTTCGATGCAACAAACTGCGCAAAGAAAAAACCCCGCACACTGCGGGGCTTTGTTTTATTGATGGATGGAACCAGTGACCCGATGATCAGGCCTGAACCGTTTCGGCCACGGGAGCGGTTTCGTTCGTGGATGCGCCTTCGAGGCCTCGCTTGGAATCACGCAGACGTCGGCTCTTGCCCATGCGTTCACGCAGATAGTAAAGCTTGGCCCTGCGGACGTGGGCGGTGCGCTTGACTTCGATCTTGGCGACCTTGGGCGAATGCAAGGGGATGATACGCTCCACCCCTTCATTGGCGACGATGCGGCGGACCATGATCACTTTGTTGATCCCGGTGCCTTTCTCGGCGATCAGCACACCGCTGAACACCTGCACGCGCTCCTTGTTGCCTTCGATGATGCGGTAGTGCACATCAATGGTGTCGCCGATACGCAACACCGGCAGATCGGTTTTGTATTGGGCTTTTTCAACGGCTTGTATGATTGTCTGGCTCATCGGTTCACCTTCTTGTTCGATCAGGGATAGACCTGTCAGAATAATCGATTTCACTATGCAAAGCAAACCAACGTTTCGTACAATCAGGTCATGCAAGTGCAAACCCTGATTCTTCGTACAGCCGGAACCAACTGTGATCGTGAACTGGCACATGCCTTCACCTGGCTGGGGCAACTCCCCGCACGGTGC
>JAAUTM010000161.1 GCA_012031455.1 Phycisphaerales bacterium | reverse complement strand
TCCACCAGGCAGATACACAGGTCCGGTTCGAGCTTGCGAATCTGATCAAAGTCAAAGGCTGCAAACAGGCCATGCCTCCAGCGGAAGGTGGCATGAGTATTGACAATCATGTGCTTGCGGTCAGCGGATTCATTGATGATGTCCTTCATCACCGACCGTCGCAGCGCGTTGAGCCGTTGCAAGGGCAAATCGAGAATCCGGCCGGTTTCACATCCGGGGCCTCGGCATACATCCGGTCGCCCACATGATGGACATCAACCTGCTCACCACGCTGCCCTGCCAGTTTGGCCACGGCATTGAGGTAATGCTTTTTTGTCCATGCCGATCTGCCCGGTGACAATCACACGCATGAATCACTCCTGTGTCGGTAAGTGGTTAACCAAGTGCGATTATACGGGCAAACGCACTTGATTCGTCAGCGCATTGGACGCATCATGTAGTCAAGACTAGCATGAAGCCTGTTTCAGGGGTTCCTTTTTAATGAGGTGTTTCATGATGCAATCACTGTTGACTCTGGCTCAATCCGGTGCGGTGGGCATGTTCCTGATCGTGGTGCTGATCATTGCAGGGCTGTTTGTGTTGTTCCTGCTGGCGATGATCGGCAAGTACATCAACCTGTGGATTCAGGCTCAACTGTCAGGCGCACCGGTAGGCCTGGGAGCCTTGATCGGCATGGGCTTCCGCAAAGTGGATCCGCGGGTGATCGTGCTCTCACGCATTCGTGCGGTCAAGGCGGGTATCGCAATCAGCACCGACCAGCTTGAAGCGCATTACCTGGCAGGCGGACGGGTGCCGGTTGTTATCACAGCTTTGATTGCCGCCGATCGTGCCAAAATCCAATTGCCGTGGGACAAAGCCTGCGCCATCGACCTGGCAGGTCGAGATATCCTCGATGCGGTACAGACTTCGGTGAACCCCAAGGTTATTGATGTGCCCAACCCCAGCTCAGGCCGTACCACGATTGATGCCGTGGCGCAGGATGGCATTCAGCTCAAGGTCAAAGCCCGGGTGACGGTGCGTACCGAAATTGCCAACCTGATCGGTGGTGCCACTGAGGAAACCATCGTCGCCCGCGTTGGCGAAGGTATCGTGACCACCATCGGCTCATCCATTTCGCACAAAGCCGTGCTGGAAAATCCCGACAAGGTTTCCAAGACGGTGCTCGACAAGGGCCTTGCTGCGGGCACAGCCTTTCAAATTTTGTCCATCGACATCGCCGATGTGGATGTTGGTGAAAACATCGGTGCCAAGCTTCAGGCCGATCAGGCCGAGGCAGATAAACGCCGGTTCCAGGCTGAAGCGGAAAAACGCCGAGCCATGGCCGTGGCGCAGGAACAGGAATTCAAGGCCGAGATTCAAAAGAACCGTGCCCTGGTGGTGCTGGCGGAAGCGGAAATCCCCAAGGCGATGGCGGATGCTTTCCGCAACGGCAACATGGGCATCATGGATTATTACAAGATGAAGAATGTGCTGGCCGACACCGCCATGCGCACCTCCATTGCCGGTGGTGATCCAGGCGCCCCCGGTGGCACTCCCGGAGCTGGCGTTTAAAGTTGATGGACATCCATGCGTGAAAGTGGGTTCTAGAGCAGCATCTGGCACCCCCTCTCCCTTCGGGAGAAGGTGACGAGTGTCGCCACTGCGACCGAGTCGAGTGAGGGCGTGGCTGTTTATTGAACCACTGTATGTGTTGGCCTTGTCGTGCTTCGGCCCTCACCCAACCTCTCCCAAGGGGAGAGGGGTTTCAGAAAATCCAGTGCTCTAATTCAATTCTTCAACACCCCTGCTTCACCACTGAACCGGGCCTTGTGCCATTTCATACTACCGGCATGGCCGAGTTGCCTTCCCAAAGTCATTTAATGATTTCAGTTGCAGCCCGAGGCCATAAAATTGCCTGGCCTGCGGACAGGATGGCCAGCGTGAATCCCTGTGCCGAGTCGCTGGCCTGTCAGCCGCGTACATCCAGAGGGCAATCGGTCACGGTCGGCAAATGATCTGATGGAGCTGGCTTGGTATCTCGATAGCGTATGGGAACGAGGCTCTCGGGTTCACCAATGCGTATCTTCCAGATGCCTGGGTAAATATCACCGACCATGGCCGGGGATATCACAATTGGCTGTCGGGTCAATAGCGAAGCATCAAGCCTGGGCATGGTTTGTGGCATAATTTCATTCATGTTTTATGCGGGGGGGGATCGATATTGCGGGTCGTTGGAGCATCATGTCACTTGCATGACCGAGCCACAAACACGAAAATTCAGCGGCCTGTTAACACACCCAGATAACCAGCAATTGCATTGTTCCGATCATGAAGTTAAAACAATCAACAACCTGAAAGGACTCATCACCATGCGTCAAATCGATGGACCTCTTGGATGCCTCATGCTTCTGATGTGTGTGTTCGTTTTAACCGGTTGCACCGCACCGAGGGAGACCAGCCAGGCCGTCACACCACAGGGGTGGCAGTCAAGCACACTGCCTATTCGGGAGAGCGACATCGTGTGGCGATCGGTAAATTTGAAAACCGCAGTCCGTACATGACGGGGATTTTTGCCGACAAGGATAGTGCGGACAAGCTGGGAATGCAGGCCCAGCAGAACCTGGCCACGCACATTGCTCAAAGCAATCGCTTCATGGTGGTGGATCGTTTGAACATGGCGGAGATGGCCCGTGAAGCCCAGATATCCGGCCAGAGCCAGGCCTTGACCGGTGCGCAACTGTTGCTGACCGGTGCGGTGACGGAGTTTGGGCGGCGTGAAACCGGGACCGTGGGCCTGGGCGGCATCGTGGGCCGATCCCGTACCCAGACCGCATATGCGAAGGTATCGGTCAATGTGGTGGATGTACGTACTTCGCAGATCGTTTACGCCGTGCAGGGAGCGGGGGAATTCGAGTTGACCAATGAGCATATTCTGGGCTTTGGTACCGAAGCAGGTTTTGATGCTACCTTGACAGATCGGGTGCTGAATCTGGCGATGGTCGAAGTTGTGAACCGGCTGGTCGAAGGACTCGAGAGCAAAAAATGGACTCCCAGCGAATGAAAACTTGTAGCACATCGATACAGATGGGTTTGCTGCTGCTTGCCACCCTGACGGGTTGCCAGAGTAGTTGGCGTTACGACTGGGGCAATTACGAAGCCTCCGTGGCGGCGTTGTATGCTTCGCCTTCGGACACGCCGGGCTACGGCGAGCATATCCAAAAATTGCAGGAAGATATTCGTCTTGCGCAATCCCGTAAGAAAGCCAATGAGCCGTCCCGTGTTCCTCCGGGCAAGTTCGCCCAACTGGGCTATCTCTATGCCTTGCAAGGCGATTCTCACAACGCCCGTATCAATTTGGAACAGGAAAAAACGCTCTATCCCGAATCCGCCCGGTTCGTCGATTCACTTCTGGAGAAAGTGCGATGAGATTTACTGCATTGCATTCCGTATTGTTATTAGCGTTGCTATCAATGGCTGGCTGTAATATGCCTCAAACGAACTACCGCTTGTTTGTGGAACATATGCCGCGCACCATCCTGGTAATTCCTCCGGTCAATCACACCGCCAATGTCAAAGCCTCCGATGCGTTTTTGTCTACGGTGACGGCACCCCTTGCAGATTGCGGCTATTACGTTTACCCCGTGGCGGTGGTCGACCGCTTCTTCAAAGATAATGGTGTACCCACCCCCGGCGACATGCACTCGGTCTCCTTGCGAAAAATTCAGGAAATCATCGGGCCGGATGCCGTGATGTATATCAAAATCCGTGACTGGACCACCACTTATCTGGTCGTTGATTCCACAACCGTGGTCACACTGGATTACAAACTGGTGGATGTCGATACCGGGCTTGTGCTCTGGCAGTACTCAGGCAGCGCCAGACACAGTTCTTCCGCAGGCTCCAGCGATCCGCTGGCGATGGTGATCGCCGCCGGAGTCCATTCAGTAGCCAATGCTGTGTCGGATGGTTCTTATGAAGTCAGTGTGGCGCGTAAGGCCAATATCGCATCGTTCACTCAACCCTACCATGGCCTTCTCAAAGGCCCCCGGCACCCGGATTTTGAGAAAGATCAGGTCCGTATCAGGGAAGCCATCGCCCGGCAGAGTTCCTCCGCCAATTCCATGCCATGATCTCCCGCTTTGCTCCACCAGCTGCGCGTCAGTGCCTCCGCAGGACCGCAACATGATGACGACATCCCTACGGCAGTGGTCGTCACTTGACGACCGTGTTCCGGTCGGTTAGTGATGTACCATGGAAAACAACCATCCCAAAATCGTCGAGCAAGGCATAACCTTTGATGATGTGCTGCTGGTGCCCGCCGCCTCGGAGGTGCTACCGGCTCAGGCCAATGTCAGTACATGGCTGACCCGTGGCATCCGCTTGAACATCCCGGTGATCAGTGCCGCGATGGATACCGTGACGGAAACCCGGCTGGCGATTGCGCTAGCCCGCGCTGGGGGCATTGGTATTATTCACAAAAACATGACACCCGAACAGCAAGCCGAGATGGTGCGCAAGGTCAAACGTTCTGAAAGCGGAATGATTACTGATCCGATTACAATGTCTCCTGATAAAACGGTGGGCGATGCCCTCGATCTGATGGCGGAGTATCGGATCAGCGGCATTCCGATTGCGACCGACGAAGGCGACTTAGTAGGTATTTTGACCAACCGTGACCTGCGCTTTGAGACCGACCGCTCACGCCCGGTGCGCGAACTGATGACCAGCAAAAACCTGATTACGGTGCCCGAAGGCACCACACTTGAGCAAGCCAAAGAGATTCTGCACCGCCACCGCATTGAAAAACTGCTGGTTGTCAACAGCCGCGGCAAACTGAGCGGGCTGATTACGGTCAAGGATATTATGAAGCGGATTGAGCACCCCAATGCTTCAAAGATGAGCATGGTCGGCTGCGTGTTGGGGCGGCGGATTGGGTGAGCGGTGACTACCTGGAACGGCGGAGGTACTGGTGCGGGCCGGGGTAGATGTCCTGACGATTGACACGGCGCACGGCCACTCACACGGCGTGCTCGA
>JAAUTM010000160.1 GCA_012031455.1 Phycisphaerales bacterium | reverse complement strand
AGCACTTCAAGAATCTGCCGACCGAGATAGGCAACCTGGGTATGGCCATGCGTAGCGAGCGTGTTAACCGGTCCATCGGTTAAGCGGTAATCCGTTAAGCAATTGATTCAGATAACAGTTAAATACTGGACAGATATTCAGGGCTGTGAAATCAGGCGGGTGACGCAACGGATCATTCGTGTCCGATGCGTGGCCATGAAGCACATTCCGCCGACAACGGGTGGACCGAGGGGACCTCCGAACCCCCAACCCCCGGGACCACAACCCGGTGCTCTAACCAATTGAGCTACGGCCACCGTGATGCCGCAGGTTTTTGTTCTGCGGTACAGATCAGCCATTATGAGGTCATTGGCACATGGGGTCAACTTTCAGCAGTGATACCCATAGCACCATGGATGCGTGTTATTCAAGGATGACAGGGCGAAACAGGTTTTGCAGCATTACCAGTAGCCCGTTAAACTGATGGGCTTTCCCCCAGAAAGAGATAATTGCATGGAAACTGCGATTGCCAAGGCTGCCGCCCTCGTCGAAGCTCACGAATACATTCGCCGGTTTGAGGGCAAAGCCATCGTTGTAAAAGTTGGTGGCTCGATCATGGACGAACCGGACAACCTGCGTTCGGTGATCGCCGATATCTGTTTCATGGATGCAGTGGGCATGCACCCGGTGGTGATCCACGGGGGAGGCAAGAGCATCACCACAGCCATGCAAAAGGCTGGATTGGATGCCCATTTCGTGCAGGGTTACCGATACACCGATGAACGCACCCTGGCCATCGCTGAGGCGGTGCTGGTCAATGAGGTGAACAAACAATTGGCTGACTGGATAACCGAGCAGGGACACAAACCCATGCCCCTGCACAGCCTGGCCAGTTGTGCGGTTTTTGGCAAGCGGATGTATCTGACCAGCATCGATGATCCCTCACGCAGGGTGGACATCGGTTTTGTCGGGGAAGTGGAGTCGGTCAATGCGGCATTGCTGCAAGCCCTGATGGAAGCCGACTACATCCCGGTGATTGCGCCCATTGCCCGTGATGCGGCCGGTGGCAAGCTCAACGTCAACGCCGACCTGGTGGCGGGTCACATTGCGGCAGCACTTCAGGCTGAAAAATTGATATTGGTGTCTGATACCCACGGCATACGCACCGGGCAGGGCGAAGAATCACTGGCCTCCAGTCTGACCAAAAAACAGATCGAGGACCTGGTAAGCAGAGGGGTGATCGGCGGGGGGATGCTGCCCAAGGTGGAGGCATCGTTTACAGCCTGGCCGGGGGCGTCAAAAAAGTACATATCGTGGATGGCGGTATCCCACATTCCCCTTTGCTGGAAGTTTACACCACCTCCGGCATTGGCACGGAAATTGTATTGGGCTAAGGGTGAAATGTGCTTTTAACAGTTTAGCGGCGCACCGCAGGTGCGACGTATCGGGATTGTTGGAAAAGTTAAAGTTTATGGATCGGGCTAATGTAGAACAGAACGCGGATGCACGCTTGAAACATCACGATGTTGGCAAAACAGTTGACGTATGAAACACTTTATTTCCATCACGGACACACCGACGCAGGAACTGCTGCATGTATTGGAAGTGTCGCGCAGTTTGCGTGCCCAGCGTGGCAAGCCTGGCGCAGCGCAGTCATCGCTTCTGACCGGGCAGACCCTGGCGATGATCTTTGAAAAACCCAGCTTGCGTACCCGGGCCAGCTTTGAACGAGCCATCGTTGAACTGGGCGGTCATGCCATGGTGATGCACCAGGGTGAAGTGGGTTTGGGCAAGCGCGAAAGGCCCGCCGATGTGGCGCGGGTTCTATCAGGCATGGTGCAGGGCATCATGGCCCGTGTCTTTGAACATCAGAAACTCATCGAACTGGCGCAATACAGTTCGGTGCCTGTCATCAATGCCCTGTCGGATTATTCGCACCCCTGCCAGGCTTTGGCCGATGCCCTGACCATGACCGATGAATTCGGCCCGGACCTGCGCGGCCGCACCATGGCCTTTGTCGGTGATGGCAACAACGTCGCACGCAGCCTGGCGGTGATTTGCGGCAAGCTGGGCATGAATTTCATACTCGCAGCCCCCAAGGGGTATCAACTTGAAAGTAACCTGGCGCAGCGGTTGCGCACGGTGACCGAGGAAATCAAAATCGAGGCAATTGATGATCCCTTTGCCGCGGTGAAACATGCGGATGTGATTTACACCGATACCTGGGTTTCCATGGGGCAGGAAAATCAGGCCCAAACCCGTACGCAGGTATTTGAAAAATATCAGGTGAACGGCGAGCTGGTGGCTGGGGCACCCAAACACGCCATCGTGCTGCATTGTCTGCCGGCCTACCGTGGCTGTGAGATTACCGAGGATGTACTCGAAGGCCCGCAGAGCAGGGCGTTTCCCCAAGCTCATAATCGGCTGCATGCCCAAAAGGGTTTGCTGGCCGTACTTATGGGCACGCTGTGATACCTTGTTTTCATCCGGTTTCAATAGGCCTGGTTACGGTGAATAAAAAGAAGCCCACACTTGATCAGTGTGGGCTTTGTTGTTTGTCATTTTTAACAAGTGAAAATCACGCCCACGACTTCCCGTTCTTACGTGTCCCGCAGATGAACACTTTCAAACCCAATGCCTCGGCCATGGCGCTTTGGCCAGCATCGCCTTGTCCGCTTCTGCTGCCGAGTTTGCATACACCACCTGAATGTGGTTGCTCTTGTGTTTGGCCATCATCTGCTCGCGATCAACCCCATAAGTCACCGCATGCATGATCGGCCACTGCGGGGTGGTGGCATCCCATCGCCTTTGTGTTTCATGCAGGGCAACTCCACCACGCCAGCCCGACCCAAATCCATGCAGAGCTTGCCGCCCTCGACGTACACCCGACTCCACACGATTTCGCCCGGCTTGCTGATACCCTTGATCGTGCTTCCGCCGAGCCTGAAGTACATCGCCGGTTGACGTTCACCCACCGCACCTTTCCAACCTTTGATGAAATGCGAAGGCGGAGCCGAGCCGCTGATTTCAAGCACCCACACATAATCCTTCACTGTGCCGCTCTGATCCCAGTCGCCCCAGCGTAAATCGTGCAACGTGTTTTCCACCGGCGTGCCCATCGCCTTGTGCACACGACAAGTCATCAACCCATCCAGCCCTGCGCATTCATCCACCTCATTGAAATGCGGGAGCGGCTGGCCCTTGTATAGCTCACGCTTTCCATCAGTGCTCATCACTGGCGGACGCACCGAATCATTGAGCGTTCCTTCCACCAGGTCACTGGCGGGCAAGGTGTCTTTCAAACCCTGCTGATACTGAATGCCGATGGTGGCGCAACCAAATTCGTCTGCGATACGCAAAGCAGCGATGTAGGTCTTGCATTGCAGCAGTATTTGTTTTTCGGTGAGGTCTTCCGTCTCGCTTGGGCCGAGCTTAAAGGTCATGCCCTTGTTCAGGTACCACTGGTACACGGCTTGTGCCTCATCATCGCTGACCATGCTCGCTGCATACGCCAGTGCTGATTGTGACAACCGTTCCTTGTACACACCGGTGGGGTGCAACAGCTCATCGGGGATGATGGCGTTATACATGCCCATACAACCTTCATCGAACACCCCCATGATGGCCTTATCGCGTTGCAACTGCGCTGCCAGTGCTTCGCCGAGTTTGCATTCTGCGGAACCGACTTTCACTTTCGCCAGCGGCACAACATGGGTGATTTTGTGCTTGGCGGAACCGGTTGCGAGCCATTGCGTGAGATACTTTTGAAAATTCATCGGTGAAATCATCGCTCCAGATGGTGCTGTATTTCACCCCGGCTTTGGTCAGCGAGCCGTTGAGATTCAGCATGCCCACCAGCCCGGGCCAGGTGCCCGACCAGTTGGCGGCAGTCAGAATGGGGCCTTGATGACTGACCAGACCGTGCAATAGGTGATGCGAATACTGCCAGACTGATTCAGCCACGATGATCGGGCAGTCGGGTCCATGGTTGCGAAAACAGCCATACCTTCTTTTTGCGAGCCGATGAAGCCATGATTTTCGCTGGGTTTGTAGGCATGGGCACGTACCACGTCGTAGCCAGCTTCTTTCACGGCTGCGGTGAGTTTGGCTTCCATTTCCTGCTGGGCCTGCCAGCATTTCTGATTGGCGGTCAGACGCAGATCGCCGTTGGCCATGAGGTAAACTTTTTTCTTGCCGAGTTTGGGATTCTTGGAAAGCTTGGGGGTTTGATAAGCCATGTTGCGGAACTCCGTTGATGGATGGGTTGCAGTGACCGGGATAATCAAGATCGCGGCAAAGCCGCGGCGTTCACGGTGCAGATTGGGGAAAGTTGAATGATTGGCGCAGGGGATCGCTCAGGCCGATGCTGTTTCATCGGCACATCAGAATTGACGTGGAGGACTGGGGCGGTTGGTACGGGTCATGCCTTTGGCGGAGTCGGCACCCCGACCAAACAACACCCCCTGAGTATGGGCATGCTTGAGGTCCATAAAATCAACATACCGCGCAGACAAATGCAAAGCCAGTCATTCAGGGCCGACCAAGGTAAAGACAAACTCACTCCGAGCAGGTGTGGGCTTCTTTGTAAAAATTTTTAATCGAAGGGCATCAGATAGTTGGCATTGGGCCTGTCGCCCCAAAGGCCATTGACGGGGATGAGCTTGTCAGAACCATTAACTGATCGGGCGCTGCCATCAATAAAACTGTGATTGGTGGGGGATTGATAGCGAACAGTGTCATCGCTGGTATCCAATCGATAGGCAAATCCGCCGAAGGCACCGGGTCGCCATTGGTATGCGTTAGGCAGGTTTTGGGTGTGGTTGACGATGATGTAGGTGTTGAAGTAGGACTTGTCGCCAGCCACCACAGTCATGCGACGATTGTCGTAAAACCATGGATTTTCCGATCGTGTCCAATAGCTGGTCATGGATGTTCCCGATCCGTTGCCGTAGTAACCGGGGGTAAAGTAATAGTCGCTGTTGGTGGAGGATGAGCCGGGGCGATTGAGTTCCTCGGTAATACTCCAATCGGGCACGACAGGGCAGACAA
>JAAUTM010000159.1 GCA_012031455.1 Phycisphaerales bacterium | reverse complement strand
CGCACGCATCGGATCATTGCAACCGTCAATTCCACTGGACTGGCTGGTCCCCGTACATCGCCGTCGTCACCAACCTCATGCCCAATCATCTGGACCGGCATGGCACGATGGCCGACTACGCCTTGGCCAAGCAGGAAATCCTTGAAAACCAGTCACTCAGCGACATTGCCCTCCTTGGCCCCGGCCTTCCCACCGAAATCAAGCCCAGGCATCACCGCATCATCCGTGCCCCGGCGGACGGTGTGATCGATGGGCGTATCAAATTGCTGCTGCCGGGGATGCACAACCAGCTCAACGCCTGGCTGGCGATCGAAGCATGCATGGGTGCTGGTGTATCACCGGGTCGCGGGGCTGCGGCCTTGTCCGATTTCACCGGGTTGCCCCATCGCTTACAGTTCGTGGCTGAGGCTCATGGGGTGAAGTTCTACAACGATTCCAAAGCCACCACGCCCGAAGCGGCCATGCTCGCCCTGCGTTCGTTTGCCAAAGGTTCGGTGCACATCATTCTGGGCGGGTACAACAAGCAAAGTGATTTATCCGCCTTGGCGCAACTGGCGGCCGGGCATTCCCATGCGGTTTACACCATCGGCGACACCGGCCCGACGCTGGCCACCCTCGCCATGGCTGCCTGTGAAACCGCCACGGTCCACCCCTGTGGCGATCTTGATACGGCCATGACCCGCATCGTCCGGGACATGCAGTCCGGCCACATCGTGCTGCTTTTCACCGGGTTGTGCCTCCTACGACCAGTTCGCCAATTACGAAGCCCGTGGCGCAGCCTTCGCCCAGGCGGTGCTCAAATACACCGGCTTAGGGTGATGTCGTGGTGATACGCACCCCTGAGCTGACCATTGTTAGAGCAGGACAAATCGTGCCAGATATTTTTTCACTTGTCAGAGCGATCAATCCAAGTTAGGGTGAACAAAGGCAAGCAGACACGAACCAAGGAAGGTGGGATGGCCGAGCAATCATCACCGCAGGCGCATGCCAGTGCAGTCGTCCCGGTTCAGGGTCAACCCTCCCCCCATTCACCTTCGCATACCACTCACGAAGCCCACGCCCCCATGGGCGCGATGCTCGAACCTGTATTACATCAGGCTTGTGACGGGCATCTTTCGGGCATCAACTGGTTTAGAACCACCTGGCAACGGGGCGGAGCGGCCACGGGTTACGCCACATTTCGTGATGAGGCAGGCATTGACCAGCCGGTGGTGGTGAAACTCCCGGTACCGCCCAATGAGCTTTTCTGGCTGGAACATCTGCAACAAGCTGGAGATGTGGCCCCCAAACTCTAGCCCATGGCTCGATGCTGGGCAGTTACGACCTGGCCTGGGTGGTGATGGAACGCCTGCCCCATGGCCCGCTGAACAGTCACTGGAACGGGGCTGAATTCGATCTGCTTATCGAGCGGCCGGCCGGTTTTACAAGGCTGCTGATGGGGCGGCGATTCAGGAACCCCCGGCTGAGAAGGACTGGAAAAAAATCCTGGACATGGCCCGCAAACATATCGCTGGCGAACACGACGTTCGGCATGAACAGCGATGGAAAAATGCACTCAAACGCTGCCAGAAAAGATGGGCCATGGCTTGCAGCATGGAACAGTCGACCACGCAACTATTGGGTGCATGGCGATCTGCATCTGGCCAATGCGGTGACGCGCCAGCCTGCGCCAGCCGGGCCTGCGGTGCTCATCGATTTTGCCGAGGTCCATGCGGGGCACTGGGTGGAGGATGCGGTTTATTTCGAGCATCTCTACTGGGCAAGGCGGCAAAGGCTGGGCGGACGCAAACTGGTCAGCCAGCTTGCCCATGAACGCAAGAAATTAGGGCTTCATGTGGATGCCGACTGGCCGATGTTGGCCGCCACCAAAAGGGCGCTGCTGGCAATGAGTACCCCGGCCATGCTTCAGGCTGATGGCGACCCGACCCATGTCGAAGCAGCTTTGCAGGTGCTGGAAATCGAAGTCGGGCATGCATAATCATTGGTTAAGCTGACACATGAGTTGATTCTGAAACAAACATTCATCTCGAATGCGAGGGTGGCCGATTACGCTGTGGCGGACCAGGCCAGGGGGAAATGGGGGTTTGTATCCGGTTGCAGCATTGTTATAATGCTTAGCTTCATTAAAACAGCCCTTGCTGGGAGACGAGCCATGCGTGACGACATTCATCCTGATTATGTGAACTGCAAAGTGACCTGTGCCTGCGGAAGCAGCTTTGATACCCGTAGCACCCGGCCGGAGATGCACGTGGATATCTGCTCCCAGTGCCATCCGTTCTTCACCGGCAAGCAGAAGTTTGTCGATACCCTTGGCCGAGTCGAACGCTTCCAGAAGAAGTTCGCAGGCGGGTCATACTTCAAGGCCGGCGCCAAAGCCAAGGCCTAGTTCCCCATACGTTCAACCACGACCGCAGCCGCCCATAAAGGTGCTGCGGTTTTTCATGCGCTTACCTGTGGTTCAAATCCATGACCGACCTTCAGCACAAACTTCGCCTGCGCATGGAAACTCTGGCGGTTCGATTGACTGAGTTGGAAAGCCGTTTGGGGGACCCGGCCACGGCTGCCGACCCACACCGTTTACGGGATGTTTCCGTGGAACAGGCCACGCTCGCACCGATGGTGGCCCAATATCGCCTCTGGCTTGATCTGGAAAATCAGATCACCGCACATCAGGCATTGATCACCGACAATCGGGAGCAGGACCTGATTGCTTTAGCACGGGAGGAATTACCCGATCTGCAGCAGCAGGTAAACGCCATCGTGGATTCGCTGACCAGGGACCTTGTCACGGCTGAGGATCGGGCGGTGGGTTCGGTGATATTGGAAATTCGAGCCGGGACGGGGGGTGATGAAGCAGGACTCTGGGCTGGGGATTTGTTTTCGATGTATGAGCGTTTTGCAGGTGATAAAAAATGGGAGTTCACACTGCTGGACGTTTCGCCCGGTGATATGGGAGGCATTCGCAACGTCACGGTACATGTAGCCGGGCCGGGGGTTTGGCAGGGGTTGGGTTACGAAGGCGGGGTGCATTGCGTCAAGCGTGTTCCAGCCACGGAAACCCAGGGACGGATTCATACTTCCACCGCCACCGTGGCCGTGCTTCCCGAGCCTGAAAAGGTGCAGATCGACATCCCGGATAGCGACGTGAAGATGGACATCACCACCGCCCAAGGCCCGGGAGGACAGAATGTCAACAAGGTGGCCACGGCCGTGAAAATGGTCCACATCCCCACCGGCATCGAAGTTCGTATGCAGGAATCCAAGAGTCAGCAGCAGAATCGGCAACGAGCCTGGCAATTACTGCGGGCGAGGGTGTTTGATCATTATCAAAGGCTCAAAGACGCCCAGCGTGCAGCCGACCGCTCCCGCATGATCGGCACGGGGGATCGAATCGCAGCGAATTCGCACCTATCGGTACAAGGAATCGATTGTCGTGGATCACCGCCTCGAACATATGAACTACAAGTTGCAGGAAGTGCTGGCTGGCCGACTGGATGCATTGCTCAATGATCTGGTGAATCGCGATATTGCCCAGCGGTTGGCGGCGATGTGACCATCTTGATGTAGAAGACGCGACAAGTCGCAGCGCTAACAATCAACCATTTCTGTACATCAGAGCCACGAGTGGAAGCGAGAGGTGTTATTCATACTCCCGCTCACCCCGTTCGCGGCCCTGACCTCATTGACATCGTTGCCGTTGCAGGAATGAGCTGGTTTGACCCGATAACTAGTAGGTGACCTGTAAGCGATTTCAAGTTTGGGCATGGCTCGATTGGCCCCTGGCTGGATGCAGCGGGTGGGGTGCGCTACTTGTATTGCTCTGGACATTGGCATGTGTAGATACCACGGCTGCGGATCTGGGCGACCTGGCGATGGCGGAGGATATGGCGGTTTCACCGGCATCGGCCCGTGCCACCCTTCAACACCGTTTGGTCCGTCTGTTTGATTTTGAAGAACGCAAGCTCGGTAATTTCGAAATCCTGCCCATGCACTGGTACATCATGGGGCGGCAACCGGACACCGGTGACCCGACATTCATGCGCAAGCCCTTGCATGAGCAACTGGTCCATCGTCCGGGCTATCCAACCTTTACCCGACTGGGTTTTGACAGCAAGCAGCGAGCCGACGGGGAATTCAGTTTTCGCCTGGAACTTGATGGCGGAAATGTCGGTGCGTTTCTGGAAGCGGGCACCATCCCTGCGGTGCCGGGTTCAGACTATCTGCTGACCGCGCAGATACGTACCACTGATTTCAAATACGCCAAGGCCTTTGTCCATCTCTATTTCCTGGATTCCCGGGGTATGCCCATTCCGGGAGCACGGGTCAGCAGTGCGCCCATCGTCACTGACGGGGAATGGCAAACGATCAACATCATCATGCCCCGGCGATCATGCGGGAGCAGCCTGGATTGGGCTGGAATTGGAGATCGTTCAGCCTGCTGCCAAATCCAGTGAAACTCTCTCCACTCATGAAATTCTTTATCAGGATATTCAGGGAAGTGCCTGGTTTGACAACATAGCGATCTGGCAGGTGCCGCGGGTGATGGTGACGACGCAAACCCCCTACAACCTGCTGCGCTCTCCGGAGCAACCAAAGCTTCGTGCCAATGTGCAGGACCTGACGGGGCAGGCACTGCTGGCGGTGCTGATTCTGCGCGATGGTTCCGGCCGAGTGGTGGATCGGATGAGCCAGCGTGTAGGTGAAGGCGCCCCGATGAACGTCACGTGGGAGCCGAGGATTGACAAGTTCGGGTGGTACACGGCTGAGCTTGTGTTAATTGATCAACTGGCGGCCAAAGAACCACAGGGACAAACGACTTCGCTGGCGGTGGCAAGGGATGTCTGTGATTTTCTGTATCTGCCCCATGAGCGCAGTCTGTTGCCGGAGGAATCGCCAAGGTTCTTGCTGGATGCCACACCCAGTGTGCCAAGCGACACCACCATCGTACCCCAGATGCTGGAACTCACCGGAATGGGTGGTGCGATCATCAGCAGTTTCCCGCCGCTCATGCCGCGATCGGAACTTCCCGCTCGCAGATCTG
>JAAUTM010000158.1 GCA_012031455.1 Phycisphaerales bacterium | reverse complement strand
AGCCAACCCTCTGGTGCGAGGATCGGGGCTGGTGCGTTTGCGACTGGTCCAAGGTATCAGGACTGGCACAGTTGGAGCGATTGTCGAGTAACACTGGCGACTGATCTGGCGTGAAACTGGGGGCATTTGATTACGTTTGAATGAGGGGGTCGATGCCATTTTCACTTCCGCAAATCCTTGGCAGTTGTTTATTTCACTGGCGATCACGGGCTGATCGGGTATGATCTTTGTGCGTTCGTCGTAATCCATTTCCCGCATCACAACCCAAGAGGAGGCACCGATGTCAGCCGACAACAAACCTCAGCCCACCGAAGATGATCTTCTGGCCAATGCCATACCAATAGAGGAGATTGAGGAGATTGAGGAGATCGAGGAGATCGAGGAAGCTCCACCGGCCACGGGTAAGCCGGTACTGGAAGCTCCCAAAGCCATCGACCTGGATGAGAGCGCTCAGCTTGAACATCGGGAAATCCGCACGTTCGATACCCACAAGGTGACCGATGTTTCCGATACCTGGAAACGCAGGCCCAAGCACGACACCAACGGAGCCACGCACGCGCGCACCTTTATCGCCAAGCTGCGCATGGATGCCATTGAACATCTGGATCATCAGGTCAACGAATGGCTGGACCAGCACCCGGATTTACGGTGAAGTTTTCCACCGTGACCACCGGCATCTTGTCCGGCAAGCTCCGCGAAGAAGCCTTGTTCATGACCGTGTGGGTGTAAACCCCCGATGCTGACCGGGCGATGCTCCCACATGGCTTGAACTATCCGCTCACTGACTACCGGGCTGCACGGAGATGTGGCGAACTATTCGCTGATTTCGACCACGGGCCCGGTGGCTTGCGGTGATGGTTCCATGAATCGAGGGTGAAAAGTGCCAGCGCCACCCAGATAAAGGCGAAGCTCATCCAGCGTCGCGGGTTCATGGGTTCTTGGAGCAGGAACACTGCCAGCAGGAATTGCACACTTGGGCCGACGTACTGCATGAACCCCAAGGTGGAGAGTCGCAGTCGTTGCAGGGCCTGATTAAAACATAACAAAGGCACGGCTGTGATCACCCCGGCCAGAGCCAGCAGACCATGGTCAAGGGGAGCAAGGCCAGTGGTCCAGTCCGACCATGTGAAATACAGCCAGCCTATCGCCAGGGGCAACAAAAAAGTTGTTTCCAAGAGCAGCCCGATGGCTGGTTCGATGCGGATGAGCTTTCGAACCAGTCCGTAGAAGGAAAACGAAAATGCCAGGGTCAGGGCAATCCAAGGGAAACCTGTGCCTGCCAGAGCGGTGAGGATCACGCCCACCAATGCCAGAGCAAAGCAGCACCATTGCAAGGGACGAAGTGTTTCTCGCAACACCCCCAGCCCCAGCAGCACGCTCAGAAGCGGTGTGATGTAGTAACCCAGGCTGGCCTGCAAAATCTGGCCTTGCAGCACAGCGTAAACAAACACCAGCCAGTTCAACCCCACCAGCAGTGCCGCCAGCAACAGCCAAAGCAGGGTTCGCCGATCACGCAGGGTGCTGGCTACCTGTGCCCAGCGTGCCTGCCCGGTGAGCAACAGGACCATAAAAAACAACCGACCAGAACACGCGATGGGAAATAATTGTCCAGGCTGACACATGGGTCAGCATTTTGAAATACAGCGGAATAAAACCCCACCACAGGTAAGCGGTGAGGCCATAAATCACGCCAAGGCGGGCGCTGGATGGATTGTGATCGGGTGAATTCATACAAAAGCCCACCGGCTGGGTCGGAACATCATAGCTTTGTAAGGTTCGGGGCCTAACATCCGACAAACATCAAACACGGGTGAGCGGCCTGTGTGAAAGGAAACATCACCATGAAAGGAACCGTCATCATGCTGGGCATCATCATGGGGTTTGCAGGAATGTCGTGTCATCGACCGGACCCGGCCAAACCGGCTGCGGGGATATCAACTTCACAGGGTGAAGGGCAAGCAACCGGGAAAGAAACGGCTGGCTCCGCAGGTGTGACCAAGGCTGATGCTGATGGTTTCCCCTCGGCAGAGCAGGATGAACCCCTGGCCACGGAATCAGGTCGGCGTGAGGTGGTGCTGGCCGGGGGATGCTTCTGGTGTACCGAAGCTGTGTTTGAAAAGCTGGAGGGCGTGCTGGATGTGGTATCGGGCTATGCGGGGGGGACCAAGGCTAGTGCCAAATATGACGTTGTGAGTATGGGGGGCACGGACCATGCCGAGGCCATCCGCATTGTGTACGACCCCTCCAAAATCACTCTGGGTCAGTTGCTCAAGGTGTTTTTCAACATCGCTCATGACCCGACGCAACTGAATCGGCAGGGTGCGGATGTGGGGCGGCAATATCGGTCAGCCGTATTTTTTGCAGATGCCCAGCAGGAAAAAATCGCCCGGGGCTACATCGCGCAACTGAATCAGGCGAGGGTTTTCAGACAGCCGATTGTGACCACGCTGGAACCGCTGGAAGAGTTTTTTCTGGCGGAGCAATACCATCAGGATTTCGTGGTGCGCAATCCGAATCAGCCTTATGTCAGAGGGGTGGCGGCCTCCAAGGTGGAAAAACTGCAGGAGAAGTACCCGGATAAACTTAAGCCTTGAGTGATGATTATCAGAAAAGAACCCACGCCGACTCGGCGTGGGCTTCGACATACACAATGGATGCCCACACAAATACGATAGAAGCCCACACCGATCCGGTGTGGGTTTCTTTATGGGCGGGGTGTGGGTTTATTCTTGAATGCACATTACAATTCCAGCATGTCCAGCACAGAACCCCAGGGCACTGGTTCGCAGCGCATCACTTTGAAACTGATTCGTGACTGGGTCAGGCAGGGGCGCAATTTGCCATGCTGACCTGTTACGACGCCACCACCGCGCGTTGGCTGGCCCAAGCCGGGGTGCCAGCGCTTTTGGTAGGCGACTCGGCAGCACAGGTGATATTGGGGCATGAGCAATCGATTTTTGCTCCGCTGGATTTTCTGATCACGCTCACGGCCGGGGTTCGCCGGGGGGCGCCGAATTGCCTGCTCATGGGGGACATGCCGTTTATGAGTTACCAGGCGGACGATGCCCAGGCGATCCGCAACGCTGGCCGATTCATGGTGGAAGGTCAGGCGGACCTGGTGAAACTGGAAGTGGATGGGCGACACGCAGAACTGGTGGGCAAGCTCAGCAGGGCGGGCATTCCGGTGGTGGCACATCTGGGTTGGAAACCGCAGCAGGTGAGGTATGCGGGCATCCGCACCGCACTGGTGGCTGGCCGCACGATGTCGGAAATCCAGACGCTGGTGACCGAGGCACAAATCATGGAGGATCAGGGGGCGGTGATGCTGCTGGTGGAGCAGTGCACGGCTGAGGCTTCGGAGGCGGTGATAGCGAAGGTGAGTCTGCCGGTGATCGGTTGCGGGGCTGGGCCAGCCTGCCACGGGCATGTGGTGGTGTTGCAGGATTTATTGGGCATGAGCGAGCATCACCCTCTTTGCCAGGCCGATGGGGCAGGTTGGTCAAAGCATCACCGATGCAGCAGCAAAATGGGTGAAGCTGGTGGAGAGCGGAGAGTATTTGAAAGATGACCACCCGTATCAGATGAAGTAAGTCAGGGAAGTGATTTGAGGGGTTTGAGGGAGCCAAGTGTGCAAATGGGTAGAAGTGTTCAAGGGGATCATTATAGTCGTAAAGCCGCAGTTGCTGTGCGTTGCTAAACCGGGTTGTTGTTGTGATGTGTCGCGGACCACGAACTCAAAACCGAGCTTGGCGTATGATTCAAGGTTCAAGTGGGCTTGGTGATCCGTTCTTTGAGGAGCAAGATTTATGAGGACTTTCCGCTGGTACGGACCTGCGCTGGTGTTATTGCTGACCGCTCTGGTTGTGATGGTGGCTGGTCCGGGGTTGGCCCGGAAACTGGCGTACGAAAGTCATGCCCAGACGATCCAGCTCATCAAGGATGATCTGCGCCAAAACATTTCCCTGGCGCAGCTTTCGCAATCGTTCAAGGATGTAGCCAAGGTCGTCGAGCCGAGTGTGGTTTACATTCAGGTTTACAAAAAGAGCACCGGCAATTCGATGGCGCCACGGTCCATGGAGCAGGATTTATTCCGCCGATTTTTCGGGCCTCGTGGGATACCCCCGGAAATGATGCCCCCGGGCTGGGGCGAAGATGAACCCATGGACCCTGATGCCCAACCGGAGCCTCGTGACCGCAATCGGCAGGACATGGACCGTTACAACGTACCTCGCAGGTGGGTTCCGGCTCAGGGTGGGTTTACAGTGCCGATGGCCACATCATCACCAACAACCATGTGATCGAGGAAGCCGACCGGATTGAAGTACGGTTTTTCAACGGGGAATCGATGGATGCGGTGGTGGTGGGCACCGATCCCAAGACCGATGTGGCAGTGATCAAAGTGGATGCCACCAAGCTGCATGCGTCCACGCTGGCCACCGAACCGGTGGAACAGGGCGAGATCGTGTTTGCGTTTGGCGCTCCGTTCCGGTTTGAGTTTTCGATGAGTCAGGGCATTGTGTCGGGGCAGGGTCGGCAACTGGGGATATTGGCAGAGCGTCAGGGGTATGAAAATTTCATACAGACGGATGCGGCCATCAACCCGGGCAATTCTGGCGGGCCTCTGACCAACATTTATGGGCAGGTGGTGGGTATGAACACCGCGATTGCCTCACGCACCGGCGCATTTAACGGGCTGGGGTTTGCAATTCCGATCGACATGGTGAAAAAGGTGGTCGATGAACTGATAGCCACCGGGACGGTGCAGCGCGGCTACCTTGGGATTTTCATCGAGGAACTGGACCCGCGCATGGCACGGACCTTCGGCTACGACGGCAAGGGCGTGCTGGTGACCAATCCCATCGATGGCGGGCCTGCGGCTGAGGCGGGCGTGCAGCGCGGCGACATCATCACCAAGGTCGAAGGCAAGCCCGTGAGCACCCCCGATGAACTACGCAACCTGGTGGCGGACCTGGCACCGGGTAAAAGGTACGACTGGAGATTTATCGGGAAGGCAAGGTCAGTGAAAAAGTGGCGACCATCGCCGTG
>JAAUTM010000157.1 GCA_012031455.1 Phycisphaerales bacterium | reverse complement strand
TCATTTTCGACAACATCCAAAGCATCAACACAACTGCCAGTCAAATCAAGGCGTGGTTTGTGTCGTCGTAGTCGCAAGTCGTTTCACCGGCACGTCCATGAACAGCATCGACTCCCCCCAGTAATCAAACACATCCACCGAATGCAAGGCCGTCTCCATGCTGGGGACCAGTTCAATGTCCACCTTATCGGCCTGGCCGAGGTCAAAATCGCCTTCGATATGCCATTGGGTCTGTCCGCCGGGTCTGATGTTCACGCTGCCGATTTTGCTGCGCTGGTTGCCGCTTTGAGCAAACACATCGTAAGCCACGGCCACGGGCGGTTTTTCCAACGAGACCACCACTTTCAATCGGCCCGGTTTATCTTCCTCTGCTCGAATCACTTTTCACCGATTTTTCGATGGCATTACGCTGCTTTTCGTCCACCACCGGAGTCGCAGTCGATTCGGTTTTAGGAATAATCTCCACCACCGTGGTGAAAGTGTGTTTGAAACTGGCTTCCACCGCGCCGCCGTAATTTTGGGAAATGGTGAACTCGGCTTCCAGCTTCATCGGCAATGTCCCGGGGTTTGCTCCAGCACTTCCCATTGCTCTTTGGTCAATTGACAGGTCGAACTGCTGGCACCGGAAGCGGTCACACACAGATTGGTCCCAAAGCTGCCTCTGGCCTTGGGTTGATAAGGTAGCGAGCCGATCTGGGACGTATCTTTGCTGATCTTGAGCCAGTGCCTCATTTGGGCCCCGCAACGTGCCCCGGTGTGTTGCATTCGATAGGGGATCGGATCACCCACCCTGATTTTCGGGCGTACGATGAACTTGACCGAGTGCTCCGCAGCCTGAGTCAGATATTGTTCCCAGCGTGCGGCATCAAGCAGTCCCTGACCATGAACCTCTTCCACAAGATCGCCCCAGGCCGTTTCCCAGGCCAGGGATAAATCCGCCTGTCGTCTAAGAGTTTCATGGATCAGGCTGTCCACCTCCGCCAGACCGATTTGTTTGGTGTTGACCCGGTGCGATGAAATTTCCTTGAGAGCCGCGGTCAAGGTAGGCCCCTGACTGTTCATCGACCTCGTGACGGCAGCAGCCACATTCGGCTTGTGATTCTGTACTGTGACTCGATGCCAGTTGCATGGCGGTGAACAAGCCCACCGGCACCAGCGCCAGCAGCACACACAATGCCCCGGCCAGCAGTAGACTCACCCGGCGAACTCTTCGTCCCTGATTCACAGCTTTGGGACGGTAAGGTCATGACCACATTCCGGGCAGGCGGTACGTTCGGCTGGCAAACCCGTGAGATCAAATTTGCACCCCCGGCAATAAGGATGGTCATCCACCAGCCTGCCGCGAATGCCTCGCCACAGTAAAACCAACCCTGCAAGCAGCAGCGGCACTGCTATCAAAAACAGCAAATACAACAAACTCATACCTGATGAAAATGTTGTCATGATTGCGCCCCAGTGAATCAAAGCGATGAACAGGAGCCATGATGGATAAATCATCATCCTGATTTTTCAGCGAACATGGCTTCGACAAATTTGCCGGGATCAAAGGGCTCTACATCATCCGGTGTCTCCCCCACCCCGATGAACTTCACTGGAATTGCCAGTTGCTCGCGGATCGCCACCACGATGCCCCCCCGGGCCGTGCCATCAAGCTTGGCCAAAAAGATGCCCGTCACCTCGGTGGCCTGAGTAAATACGATGGCCTGATTCACCGCGTTCTGTCCGGTGGTGGCATCAAGCACCAGCATCACTTCGTGCGGTGCCCCTGGTATTTTTTGCCAATACGTTTTGATTTTCGACAGTTGCCGCATCAGGTGATCCTGAGTGTGCAACCGTCCGGCTGTGTCCACCAGCAGAACATCAAACCCGCGTGCCACCGCTGCTTCCGCTGCATCGAAAGCTACGGCAGCCGGGTCCCCGCCCTGCTTGCCCTTGACCACTTCCACGCCCAGACGTTGCGACCAGATTTCCAGTTGCTCCACGGCTGCGGCACGAAACGTATCGCAGGCCGCCAGCAGCACGGTCTTGCCTTCATCACGCAGGCTCTTGGCGATCTTGGCGATGCTGGTGGTCTTGCCCGCCCCGTTGATCCCGCAAACAAGAATCACCGTGGGCTTGCCATCGGGGTTGAGGCGGAGTTTGCGATCCTCGGCTGGCCAGTAGGCACTGAGCTGATCTTTGAGAAACTTGAGGACATCATCGCCAGTCTGGATGTCGCCTCGCTCCCAGCCAGCGCGAATGTCAGCGACCAGTTCACGGCTGGTCTTGATGCCCACATCCGCCTGTATCAACCTTTGCTCCAACTCGGCCAGCAATTCGTTGGACAACCGCTGCCCGGTGAGAATGGTGCGCAATCCTCCGATGAACTGCTGGCGTGTCTTGGCCAGCCCGTCGGAGAGTTTCTTGAAGATGGATTTGAATAAGCCCATAAGGAATGTCGGATTTCGAATTTTGGATTTCGGATTTAGTTTAGCGACGCACCGGAGGTGCGACGTTTGTGATCAGGTTAATGGATTGATTGGTACATCGGTACGAGGTTTAGCGACGCACCGCAGGTGCGAGGTTCGGTGTTTAGATTAATAGGTTCATGGTTTAATCTTTGAATCGCCTGACGTAACCTTATCCATTTCGCGTAACAACTTCCGTGCCTCATCCGCCACGTCAGGTTGTTGCAAACTTTCCCCCAAATCGATCACTCCTTCCAGCAGCGCACGGGCATGCTGCAACTCGCCCAGGCTCGCAAGTTGCTCAGCCAGAAGGAAATAGGCTTTGAAGTAATCCATCTGTATTTGCAAGGCCCGCTGGTAAGCTTCCACTGCCTCCCGCCCTCGCTCCAACTTTGCCAGCAGTTGCCCGTAATTGGCCCAGCATTGGTAATAGTCCGGGAAGCGATGAAGTGTTGCCAAAAAAATCTGCTCTGCATCGGGCAGTCTGTCCTGACCCATGAGTGCCAGCGCCAGATTATTCCATACCAAAGGCTGGTTCTCATTAAGCTTGATGGATTGCCGGTAGGTCGCCTCCGCCTTGCTGAATTGCCCCGCGCCAAGGTAAGCGTTGCCAAGGTTGTACCAGGCTCCATCCCAGGTGGGTGCCAGTTCGATCGCCCGCAGTGCCTGGGCAGTCGCAAGCTCCCACTGACCCAATTCGCTGTAGGCGATACTCAGGCCGTTGGCAGCTTCCAAATCCACCGCATCCTCAAGTTCCGCAGCCCGCTGAAAGGCGGGAATCGCTTCTTCAAATCGCCTCAGGCGTACCAGCAGGTTCCCACGGTTGGAATGCGCAGCATAGTTGAGGGGGTCCACCTTCACCGCCTGATCCAGCACCGCCAGGGCTTCTTCAATCGGGGCATCTGGCCGGTCGGCCAGCAGCAGCGCCAGGTTGTTGTAGCCTCGTGAGTTGGCAGGCCGATGGTCAATGACATCACTCCAAAGCGCGATCGGATCGTTGTACAACTGGTTGTGTCTGAGGGTCAGGAAAGAAAGAACAAGGGCCACACCCAGCACACTCACGACTCCCGACCGGGGCAGGGTGAGTAGCCAGGACTGATTTTTCAATGCTGCAACCGGATTGCTGACTGCTACCCGATGCCCTGCCGTCACTGGCTTCGGTGGCAATGACCGTTGCCAAAGGGCAAAAGCTGCCAGCACTATAAGCGTCACCACCCCGGCACTGGGAAGGTACGCCCGGTGCTCGGCCATGGTCTGCGTGATAATCGGTAGCACACTGCTGGTGGGAAGCAAAATCACGAAAAACCACAACCCTGCATAGGCTGCCTTGTACCCACGCCACAGGCCCACACCCGTGAGCGTCAGCAGCAAAATCACGATGATGGCATAGGGAACCACATCTCCCCAGCCACTGGCTTTGATCACCCCATGATCCAGAAGCAATCCAACTGGAAACACGATGCGCGACAGATACATCACCACGGCCTGTGGCTGCATCAGGGCATAATCCCAGGCGGCCTGCCAGGAAATAAAACCGGCCGACCCCGCCCGGTTGCCTCCGGTCAAAACAAAGACGGCCAGGATCACCCAGCTGAAGAACAGTCCACCATACACCCAGCCCCGGCGTCGCCATAGATCGCGCCATGAATCTGCATAAAACAAGCTATCCAGCGTCAAGGCCAGCAGCGGCAAGGTGGCGATGATTTCCTTGGCCATCGTCCCCATCCAGCAGGTTGCCACCGCGGCCACCAGCCAGATGCGATTGAATCTTGTAGCAGGAATTCCCCGTACCAGGCAATACAACGAAAACAGATAGAGCAGGCTCACCAGCGATTCCGCCCGTTGCGAGGTGTAAGTCACCACATGCGTGGCCAGCGGATGCACCGCCCAAAGCAGCGCGACCGTGAGTGCCAGGGGTTGCGCTGTATTTTGGAAATACCCCGGCTGAGCAGGTTGGGCAAGGATCCGCCTGAGCAATCCGTAGAGGGTCAGCCCGGCCAAGGCGTGGATCAGCAGATTCAGGGCACGGTAACCCCATGGCTCCAACCCGCTGAGGCTGTGGCTGATGGCAAATGTCAGGTTGAGCAGAGGCCGGGCAGTGACGGGGGAACCATCACGCGGCGGTTGCAGCGGGCCATCCACCAGCGTCCATTGCCGAATGGTGGGGTTTTTCTTGATTGCGGACGCATCATCAAACACAAAAGGCGCATTAAAAGAATTACTGTAAATCAACAGCAGAGGTAACCCAAGCAGCAGCATGACCTGCCAAAGACGTGGACTTGTCGCATCTTTCATGGGGAGTTGGGAAATCGGTTGTTCGGTGGATCGGTTGGTCGGTGAATCAGTGGGTTGGTGAATTGGTGGTTATTGCCGCGACTTGTCGCCACGCATCACGAAGTAACTGGTCACCCGGAAGCAGGCGGAGGGTCACCCTGCGGGGTGAGGGCATCATTCAACCACGGATCGGACGGAACAATGGCCGGGGTATTGGGAATCATGTTTTTGGCGGCCAGATTTTTGGCCATCTTGTCAAGAACACCATTGACAAAAGCGGGGCTTTGCTGGCTGCCATATTCCTTGGCCAGCTCGATGGCTTCGTT
>JAAUTM010000156.1 GCA_012031455.1 Phycisphaerales bacterium | reverse complement strand
CTTCCCGCCACCGCCTGCGGCCTTGACTGCGGTGAAAGGCATGTAACGCACAGCCTTGCCACCGATGAGTCGTGATGCTACCGCCAGGGTCTGCGGACCATTGATGAGTGCGTCAATTCTGGAGTTTGCCAGGTATTGCGAACATTGCCGGAGTTTGTCGGCCTTGGTGGTGGCTTTGCTGAGCATGGTGCGGGTGATGCCGTTGGCTTGGAGCACATCCAGAATTTCCTCATGCAGGGCGTGAATCTGGGCAGCATGCACAAAGCCGGGGAGAGGCAAAAACCCTTGATCTTTGTAAAATGCAACCTCCGCATTGGTCAGCTCGATGTCGCGTACGATGGTTGCGGATTCGGGTTGGATGGTGTTGCTCGTCATGATGATTTACCTTTATTTTAATAAAGCTTCAAAGGTTTACCCGGAATTATGGACTTTGGACGAAGATAGGACAATGGATTTTGCATCCGTAAATTTGCATTTTACAACCAGGTGAGATCATGGACCTTCCGCTGACATTTCTGCATTGCCGACGTTACCCCGGTTGCACAGCGACGGTGAACAAGCGGTTTACTTACTACACCCTGCAGATGATGACAGCCGGAGCCGTGGAGCTGTTTTACGATGATGTGCGATATGAAATGCACCATGGCTGGTTCTGGCCTTGTCATCCCGGACCGGTTATTCGTTTTCATGCCTGGCCACGGGAGGGAAAATGGGATCATCGTTACGTGGCGTTCACCGGGCCGATGGCTTTACGATGGCAGAGCGAGGGCCTGCTGATGACTGAGCCGGAGGCGATTGTACCCTCAGACATGCGGCAAATGACGAAGCTTTTTGATGCACTGCTCGTTCAAGCCGAGCGTCCGGGTCGATGGGCACGGTTGCGGGCGATTAACTTGCTGGAACAGCTGCTGCTCGAGCGTGCGGAGTTGCGTCAGGGGCCATCGCCTCAGGGTTTGACATGGTTGAAACAGATCATGAGTGCTCTGGCCACGGTCGGTCCGGATCTCAATTACAAGGCGCTGGCCCGGTCGCAAGGCATGTCCTTGACAACGCTAAGGAGGAAGTTTCGTGCGGCCACGGGCATGACCATGCATGAACACCATCTGGCCTGTCGCATGACCGAAGCAAGGCGACTGCTGGGGGAAACGGACTTGCCGATCAAGGTGGTTGCCGATGAGCTTGGCTACCGGGACCTGTATTACTTTAATCGCCAGTTTCATCAGCAGGTGGGTGTGCCCCGGGGGCATATCGCAAGTCACGTCTGCGGTAGAGAGAGCCTTGGCCTCATGCAATCGTCCCAATCATCACAGTGGGCAAGCGGTGGCATTTTGTCAGGATCAAGGAGAATTTTGCAAAGATGATTAAAGTTCGGGGGCAAGTCAGGTCGATAGCAGGATCAGTGGCTCATGGGACATTAGGGAAGATTTTGGGACGTCCTTTCATGACGCAGCTTGCCTCCAACGCCAACGCCAACATGCCGGACCAGAACCAGGAGAAGCTGGTGATGGAGGCGGTGCAGGAAATCAGCCACATTGCGACCCTGCCGCAGATCACTTTGAAGATCATTCAGTTGGTGGAGGATCCCAATTCGACCGCCAGCGACCTAAACAAGATTATTTCCAACGATCCGGCCCTGGGGGCGCGGATTTTGAAGGTGGTAAACAGTGCCTTCTACGGCCTGCCTGGGCAAATCGGCTCAATCAACCGGGCGATTGTGCTTTTGGGCTTGAATGCGGTGAAGAATATCGCGATTGCTGCCAGCCTGGCCAAGCTGTTTCGTGGCGGGCAGATCAGCCAGAATTTTTCCGCACGGGAATTGTGGGTCCACTCCATCGGGGTGGCCACGGGAACGCAGCTTTTATCCAAGGAAGTTGGCTTGGGCTTGCCCGATGAAGCATTCCTGGCGGGATTGATCCACGACATTGGAATAGTGGTCGAAGCACAAGCCCGCAGGCCCAAGTTTGTGGAAGCTGTGGAAAAAATGGCAGTAACCCCCGGATTAACCCTGCGTCAGGCAGAATTATCGGCCTTGGGCGCAACGCATGAGCAATTCGGGGCAGCATTGTGTAAAAATTGGAAGTTCCCCTCAGCGTTTGCCTACGTAACGGGCTTTCACCATCGTCCGATGGAATTATCGGAGAATCATCGGACCTTGGCGTGCCTGGTGCATATTGCGGACATCACGGTAGCTGGGCTGAAGATCGGCTACACCCACACGGTGGAGTCCACTGAAGTCGGTTCAGACGTGATGGAAGCGGTAGGTTTGCCGGAGGATCGACTGGTGGCGGTGGCAGAGGCTTTACCAGCAGCCATGGAAGAAGCCATGGCGTTGCTGACTTAACTACGGCGTCTCTCTTTTCCCTCCGGGCGACGACTGGGCAACCAGCCGTCGCCTTTTTTTTAGGGTTCAAGCACGCTCAGTCAATGCCTGCCCAATGCTCATCTGGCATCTATTATAGATGGCTGTGCCGGGGGTTCTCTGTGTGAAAGCACAACCAAACTTCAAAACCCTGAATTATCTGATGTTAATCTGGGCTACGTCAGGACATGAAGTTTGTTCAGCAATTGTAAAGAGACTTGGTGCCGAGAATCAGGAATGGTATGTAAATTTATAAATATTCTCGATTTACGTTTTTTTATTCTTTTCACATTAAAATACTTGCCTCGTGGTGGGAGTGAGTTAGAATATGAGTGTTCAAGGAGCGGGAGCATCTCCCATGGGGGGAGAAGCACCACAATAAGGTTTGAAACAACAACACAGCCGTTGTGCTGTGTTCCCGATGAGGGAAGAAACAAGGAGAGATGGGATGAAGACGAAACTTTTGGCAACATTGGTGGGTGGAGCAGCATTGGCGCTGCCGAGCATGGCTTCGGCCGTGACTCTGCAGATTGATGACTTCAGCGAAGGAGTGCAGAATCTGGTTGTATTCAGTTCTACTTCGACTGCTGCACCTGAAGTTGGTCCTTTTGCCTCGATTCTCGGCGGCTACCGTGAATTGTCAGCCGTGTTCACCAAAGGCGCTGGCGCTCCTGGTGGTCTTCCCGCAGCGGTAGTGGTTGATGCTGGCGGCACGAACACTCTGGGTATTTCGACTCCTCCCGAATGGACCGTGGTCACCACCCTGACTTGGGATGGCCCCGGCACAGGCAGCTTTGCTGCTACTGACTTTACTGCTTTTGGTGATGCGATTGCAGTCGATGTGATCTTTGCCGACCTCAACGGCTCGACCATCGAGTTTGATCTGACCGATAGCTCCAACAACACCAGCACCCTGACCAAAGTCATCAACAGCCCCGGTCTGTTTAGCTTCTCTTTCGTGGACTTTGCCGGTGCAGCTGACCTGACTCAGATCAGCAAAGTGGTCATGGTCATCAACGGTGTGAACAGCTTCGACGGTCAGTTTGATATCGTCGGTATTACCACCACGGTTCCCGAACCCATGACCGCTGGTCTTGGTCTCCTGAGCATGGGTGCTCTGGGCGCTTTCGCCACCCGTCGTCGTCAGGCCTGAATGGTTTGACTTTCCGACTCTGACTCGAAAAATCTAATGCTACTCAAAGCCCAGGCATAGCTATGCCTGGGTTTTATTTTTTCATCACTCCCGACCTTCGGTGCTGCATGTCTGATTTGACGAAAATGCGAATATCCCGATAATTGTGCAGTCCCTGTGAGAGGGATGGCGGGTTTTGGGAGAGTTATCGACAGGGTCGCCCGGCGACCACGGCCCCTCGGCTACCACAGCCGGGCTGCGCTTGCGCACAGCGTTTGCATCCTCTCCGCCTGCTTCGAACTTCCATCCAGGAATCCCATTCACCCTATTTCTGACCCCCAAGTCGGGTCAGAAGCATAGACAGGAGCTGCTTTATGAGTCATGGGCATCGATCGTGGTGGTTGTCCGTCCCCTTGGGTCTGGTCCTCACCAGCACCCTCATGGCGGACCCCATCGGCACCCCCCCGGCTGCGTTTTTTCTGGCGCCAATTGGTTCCATCGTGGCGATCATCATGGCGTATTTCTTCTATCGCTCCATCATGGCCCAGAGCGAAGGCGAACCCGCAATGATTCAGATCGCCCAGGCCGTGCGTGAAGGGGCTTATGCCTATCTCGCCCGCCAGCGCAAAGTCGTGGTCATGGTGTTCCTGGCTCTGATTGGTGTGCTGATCCTGATGGCGCTGGGGAATCTTCAGCCCATGCTCAGTGCTCTGGGCGTACCCGTCGCAGGGTTTTTCTCCGGGTTGTGCGGTTACTTCGGCATGAAGACCGCCACCAACGCCTCGGCTCGTACCGCTGCTGCGGCCAAGCAATCGCTCAACGATGGCCTGACAGTGGCCTTCCGTGCCGGTGCGGTCATGGGCTTGTGCGTCACCGGCCTTTGCCTTGCTTGACATCAGTCTCTGGTTTTATCTGCTGACGCAGGTGTTCGAAATCGGTTCGCTCACGACGGTGACCACCATCACCCTTTCGTTGCCATGGGTGCTTCGTTGCAAGCTCTGTTTGCTCGTGTGGGTGGTGGTATCTATACCAAGGCAGCGGACGTGGGTGCTGACCTGGTGGGTAAGGTCGAAGCCGGCATTCCTGAAGACGATGCCCGTAACCCTGCCACCATCGCTGACAACGTGGGCGACAACGTGGGTGACGTGGCGGGCATGGGTGCGGACCTTTATGAGTCTTACTACGGCGCAATTCTGGCGTCGATGGCTCTGGCGGCGGCGGCGGCAGTGCGTTTGAACCTTGATGCTGCGTCGGCCTTGGCGCTGGTGGTGGCTCCGGCCGCCTTGGCGGGCCTGGGTATTCTCTGCTCGATCTTCAGCATGTCCTGGTCCGCACCAAAGAAGGCGCGACCATGAACGACCTGCTCAAGGCCCTGAACACCGGGGTATGGGGGTCTTCGTTCCTGATCGTGATCGGTTCGCTGGGTGTGCTGTATGTCCTGCTCAAGGATGTGCAATCTGTGTCGTATCTGGGTATCTGGGGAGCGATCCTGTCCGGTTTGATCGCCGGCCTGGTGATCGCCAAAGGCTCGGAAATTTACACTTCCTTCGACTACAAACCCACCCAGAACATCGCCCAACAGGCCATGACCGGCCCGGCTACCGTCATCATCGCCGG
>JAAUTM010000155.1 GCA_012031455.1 Phycisphaerales bacterium | reverse complement strand
TCAGGGCAAGGGATGTCGACTTAGGCCGCAACTGCTGGGCGGACCACAGGAGCGTGATCGGCGAGGGGGCACGGAGAACACGCCGGGGATCATCGGTCTGGGCGTGGCAGCGGAACTGGCGGAAACTTTTTTAAGTGACAGAGCGAAGATCGAAACCTTCAAGGGGCTGCGCGATCGGTTGGATGAAACCATGGTCAAGGCAATGCCCGACACGGTGGTGCATGGGCGGTCGGCGGAGAGGTTGTGGAACACGACGAACCTGGGTTTCCCGAAGCTGGAGGCGGAGGCGATCTTGCTGGGGTCTGTCGGAGCGTGGGGTTTACGCATCGGCAGGGGCAGCTTGTTCGAGTGGTTCGCTGGAGCCTTCGCCGGTGTTGCTGGCGATGGGCATCGCCCCGGAAGTGGCCCATGGCTCGGTCCGATTTTCACTGAGCCGATTCACCACAGAAACAGAGATCGATGAGGCGATTGGGTTGATCCCGCAGGTGGTGGGCAGGCTGCGGCAAGTGCTGCCGATGGGGAGGCAATGATGCAAAATTATTACCTCAGCTATATGAGATAGGTCTGCACATGCATGTATCGATGCTCATCCCGTTTGTTCAGGATGAACGATTGTCTTCATTTGCTCAATCAACTCCGGCAAGTCTAGCGTGGCGATGTCCCAAAGCACGTCAAGGTCAATCTGGTCATAACCATGGACAAGTCGGTTGCGTGTACCAATCATCTCATGCCAGTGGATCTGAGGATATTTGCAGCGCGTGGTTTCTGAGACCCGGTTAGCTGCTTCACCAATGACTTCCGCAGCCTTGGTCAGCGCAAGAGCAAGCATAATGTCGTCATCGAGATCGTCGCGCTTTCTGTTTTGAACCATAGCGACTGCAATCTGTGCGTATTCCAGAATATCCAGCAACCGGGTTCGGTCATCACGCTGCGACATAGAGAGCCTCCGCTTGATGCAGGACTTGTGCCCTGAAATGTTTGCTGAGGGAACCCGCTGTATTGAGGTCGACTTTCCGACCAATGAGCATCGATAATTCATCTTCGATGCGGAAAAGGCAAAGCCCGTGCGTGTACCCGGCTCAAACTCCACCAGCACATCCACATCGCTATCAGGGCCGAAGTCATCGCGCAGGATCGACCCGAACAGCGAGAGTCTGCGGATGCAATGACGCTTGCAGAACTCTGCGATCTGCTGAGGTGGGAATTCGATGCCGTGATGGTTCATGGTGCACCTGTGTTTATTTTACACCATCCAGTGCATTTCCCAATGCGATAGCGTCGGGTTTTGAGATGCCTTCTCCAAACAACCATTTTGACGCTACCCCGTCAATCATTACAATCTTTGCTCCCGCTTTATTCCAACACCAGGGCCTGCACCCCAGGCCGACAAGGAACCATCGTCATGGCTAAATCCGTTGCCAAGAAAAAGCCCGTCAAATCCTCAGCAAAGTCCGCTCCTAAGTCCAAGGCCAAGTCACCCGCCAAAGCAGCGCCCCAAACCAAGCTGAAAAAAGCAATCTACTTTTTCGGCAAGTCACGCTGTGATGGCGATGGCACGATGAAGCCGCTGCTCGGTGGCAAGGGTGCCAACCTCGCAGCGATGACCAACATCGGCCTGCCGGTGCCCCCCGGCTTCACGATCACCACCGAAGTCTGCACCTACTACTACGACAACGGCAAAAAGTATCCCGAAACCCTTTTCAGCAAGGATGTGCCCGCAGCCGTGGCCTGGCTGGAAAAGGAAACCGGCAAGAAATTCGGCGACCCCAAGAACCCCCTGCTCGTGTCGGTGCGTTCGGGTGCCCGTGACTCGATGCCCGGCATGATGGACACCATCCTCAATCTGGGCATGAACGACACGGCTGTCGAGCTGTGAGTGCCGCCACCGGCAACCCGCGCTTCGCCTGGGACTGCTACCGCCGATTTGTGCAGATGTACGGCGACGTGGTTATGGGTGTGCAGAAGCGTCACGAAAATGAACATGAACCCTTTGATGAAGTGATGGATCACCTCAAAAAGGAACGCGGCGTTTCTCTGGACACCGACCTTAACAAAGCTGACCTCAAGGAACTGGTCAAACGCTTCCAGGTGCTGATCAAAGAACGCACCGGCAAGGCGTTTCCGATCAATCCGATGGATCAACTCAAGGGTGCCGTGGCCGCAGTGTTTGGCTCATGGATGAACGATCGCGCCATTGTGTACCGTCAGAAATACCGCATCCCGGATGAATGGGGAACGGCTGTGAACGTGCAGGCCATGGTGTTCGGCAACATGGGCGATGACAGCGCCACCGGCGTGGCCTTCACCCGTGACCCGGCCACCGGCGAGAACGTGTTCTGGGGTGAATATCTGGTCAACGCTCAGGGTGAAGATGTGGTGGCTGGCGTGCGTACCCCCCTGCCTGTTTCGGAGATGGCCAAGGACGCGCAGATCGGTCAGGCTTACAAGGAACTGGTCAAGGTTCGCAAGACCCTGGAAAAGAACTTCGGCGATGTGCAGGACTTTGAGTTCACCATCGAGAAGAAAAAACTGTACATGCTGCAGACCCGCAACGGCAAGCGTACCGCGCTGGCCTATGTGAAAATCGCTCACGACATGGTGAAGGAAGGCCTCATGAAGCCTGAACACGCCGTCAAGAGCGGTGACCCCGAAGCGCTCAATCAGCTGCTTCAGCCGATTTTCGATATCAAGGCTTACGCTCAGGCCAAGCAGGATGGCAGGCTCATGGCCACGGGTCTGGCGGCCGGCCCCGGTGCGGCTTCAGGCAAGCTCGTGCTTTCGGCGAGCAAGGCTGAGGAATGGGCGGGCAAGGGTGAAAAGGTCATTCTCGCCCGTGTCGAAACCAGCCCGGAAG
The DNA here is from genome assembly GCA_012031455.1 of Phycisphaerales bacterium. The sequence continues at coordinate 2,264 of JAAUTM010000155.1, read as the reverse complement.
ATTTGCGCGGCATGATCGCAGCCGAGGGCATTCTGACCGCCCGTGGTGGTGTATCGAGTCACGCAGCCTTGGTGGCCCGTCAGATGGGCAAGGTGTGCGTAGCCGGTGCCGGTGACATTCACATTGATTACAAGACCGGCCTGCTGACCTGCAAGAGCCTGACCCTCAAGGAAGGCGATTTCATCAGCATCAACGGTTCGACCGGTGAAGTGTTTGAAGGTGCCATCGCCACCGCTGACAGCGAACTCAAGCAGGTGCTTGTGGGCAAGACGATGAAGCCCACGGACAGCAAGGTGTATCAGTACTACGCCTTCATCATGAAGCTGGCTGACAAGTTCCGTAAGCTGGGCATTCGCACCAACGCCGACCAGCCCGAACAGGTGACCAACGCCATTGCGTTTGGCGCCGAAGGCATCGGCCTGTGCCGAACCGAGCACATGTTCTTTGAAGGCGACCGCATCATTGCCGTGCGTCAGATGATTCTGGCCGACTCGCTGGAAGTCCGTCAGAAGGCTCTGGCCAAGTTGCTGCCCCATCAGCAGAGCGACTTCGAAGGCATCTTCCGTGCCTTGGAAGGTCGCCCGGCGTGCATCCGCCTGCTGGACCCCCCGCTGCATGAATTCCTGCCCCATGCCGACAATCCCCGTGGTCAGCAGGAAGTGGCTGACCAGCTTGGCATCACCGTGGAAAAGGTTGCCTCACGCGTGCATGAACTGCATGAGTTCAACCCCATGCTCGGTTTCCGTGGTTGCCGTCTGGGCATCAAGTTCCCCGAAATCACGGCCATGCAGGCCAGGGCCATTTTCCAGGCCGCGGCAGCCGTGCAGAAGTCGGGCATCAAGGTTGTGCCTGAAGTGATGATCCCGCTGGTTGGTTTCAAGAAGGAACTGGACCTGCAGGTGGAAGTGGTGCATCGCGAAGCCAAGGCGGTCATGGCTGAAACGGGTACCAAGATCAAGTACACCGTGGGCACGATGATCGAAGTGCCGCGTGGTGCGCTCACGGCTGATGAAATCGCAGCCTCGGCGGAGTTCTTCAGCTTCGGCACCAACGACCTGACCCAGTGCACTTTGGGCATGAGCCGTGATGACTCGGGCAGCTTCCTGCCTTCGTATCAGAATGCCGAGATCATCAAGCAGAACCCCTTTGCCTCAATCGATGAAACCGGCGTGGGGCAGCTCATGCGCATCGGTGTGGAAAAGGGTCGCAGCGTCAAGGCGGACCTCAAGTGTGGCATCTGTGGCGAACATGGCGGTGACCCGGCCTCGGTGCGCTTCTGCCACCATGTCGGCCTCAACTACGTCAGTTGCTCGCCCTTCCGTGTACCGATTGCCCGCCTGGCCGCAGCTCAGGCAGCGCTGGGTAAATAAGTTCACGTTGGTTTAATTGAATGAATCACCAAGGTCAGAAGCCTGCTCAGGGCTTCTGATCTTTTTTATGGAAGACAACGATGGGTTTGAGAACCATGATCTTTCAGAGCCACGAGCGGAAGCGCGTGGTTCATAAAGAAACCGCTCACTTCCGTTCGCGGCTCTGAAGGAGAGGAATTATTTAGCAGCATTGGAAACCCAATACTACCGAATTGCCACATCGATCCAGCCACCGCCCAGCACGACATCGCCATCGTACGCAACCACTGCCTGACCGGGGGTGACCGATGGCTGCGGCTGCACAAAGCGAACTTCCCAGATGCCTGACATCTGCCTGCATCACCGTGGCCTGCACGGGTGCGCTGTTGTAACGAATTTTCACATGACACTCACGGACCTCGCCCACTGCCAACGGCTCGACCAGCCAGTGCGTCTGTCCCGCGCGTAACCCCGTGGCCAAAAGCTGTTCACGCGGACCAATCGTGACCGTGTTACGAGCTGCATCCTTATCCACCACATACACCGGCATGCCCATGGCCAGCCCCACCCCCCGCCGCTGCCCGATGGTGAAATGCTGCTGCCCCGGATGCCTGCCGATGACATTGCCAGCGGTATCCAGAAGGTCGCCTTCACTGACCTCCTGCGGGGTACGCCGATGAATTAAGCCTGCATAATCGTTGTCGGGCACGAAACAGATTTCCTGACTGTCAGGCTTGTCGAACACGGGCAGGTCCAACTCTTTGGCAAGTTCACGCACCTGGCTTTTACGCATTTCCCCGATGGGCAGCAGCATCGAATTCAGCCGCTCGCGCAGCGTGCCAAAGAGCACGTAACTCTGATCCTTGTCGGTATCCAGTCCCCGGCAAAGGCGAGGTGTGCCCATGTCATCACGAA
>JAAUTM010000154.1 GCA_012031455.1 Phycisphaerales bacterium | reverse complement strand
CCTCCGTCGGAAGGAAGTGCGCTACGGCGAAAGCTACGCCGTGGGATTCATCAAGAACCTATCCGATAGCTTCATTTCACGTTCGGTGAATGCGCTCGTCTACATAGACTCGCTCTACGTGTACTTCGACAACGAGAACCACCGGTACATCAGCTCGATACGTGGGCTCAGCGAATGGCAGGACTCCCCTGACCGAGAGTGGCTGACGCTTCTGGAAACGGCGGAGACCCTGGGGACCTCACTCACGGCGAGGCGCTCGATAAGCCATTACTTTTCGAGACCGACAAGCGGGAAGTCGTGAGCTGCTTCATCCCGCTTTTCTCGCCGGGCATGGAGGTGAGCGACGGCGGTCTTGTGGTGAACCTGAAGAAGGATGCCGTGGACCGTCTGATCCGGCGAGAAGTCCTAATAACCAACAGCACGGGGCAACAACTCTTCGGGCGAGTGGCGGGATGACGAAGGCATCAACGACATTGTGAACCTGGTTCTCAGTGATCCCCGCTCCTTCGAGGCCGACACGCTGCAGGCGCACGGGGACCTTGTCTTCGTGTACAGCGGCCCCAACAAACACGGTTGGTACTTTTTCTCCGCGACATCGTTTGCCGATCTCTACGCGGTGCCGATCCAACTGACCGTCGTGACCGCCGTTCTATTCGCCGCCTCGCTAGGTGCCGGCGTACTGCTGAATCTCGGCATTGGTCGACAGACTGCGGCCAAAATCGGAAGCAGTAAACGCGGTGACCTGATTGGCAATACCCATTTGCACGGTCGCAAAATAAAACGCGTTCAGTGCCTGCGTCAGACCACCCAATAGAGCAGGCTGCAACAGCAACTGGTCATCATGGGTGTCGAATCCACCGATGCTGACAAAAAACACCTGGCGGCGCAGACCCAAACCATCCCGCGCGCTGATGACATTGGCAACCTGCTGCAATTGAGCGCCCAGCGGTGAGTTGGGAAAAGGCACATCCCACTGGGGCAATGTCCGCATGGCATTGCCCAGCATCTGATAGGTACTGATGGAGCGTTGCGTAGCGCGTGCCACGGCACGCTCGAACATATGGGTCTGGATACCATTGGCAATCAGCGAACCCATGGCCCGATGACTGGCATCATTCTGATAAGGGCTGAGTGGGTTGAGGTAATCCAGGGTGCGTATGCCGCTGCTGTTCATGACGTATTGGTCAGCGCTAATGCCGCGCTGAAACAGACTTTGACCGCTCAGGGAAATCGCCATGGGGCATGCGCTGGTTGGGATTGCCTGCATGCAGCAGATCCGCCATGCGCCCCCCCCAACCCAGGGCATCGGCTTCATCGGCAACCGAGGCTTGCCAGGCATTGGCCTGATCATCATGGGAGAACAGCAAGGGTGGAATCTTGCTTACGCCGGCTTGATACTCTGATTTGCGGATCGGTTCGCGCAGAGTACCGACATTGGCAACAATGGCGGCACGCTGGCTGTTGAACAAGGCGCGCATGGGCGCCATGGCTGGATGCAGACCATATTGCGCCCCATCACTGGGCAGACCACCCGGCAAACCTTCCTGCAACATTTGCGGGCTGAGCGCATTCGCTGCAACTGCGGCTTGATCCAAGGCCAGAGCCGGGCGCGTACTGGCATAGATTCCGTAGTGCCGGGCATCGTAGGGAACCAGGGTATTGAAACTGTCATTACCACCATTGAGAAAAACGCAGACCAGCGCCTTGTAATCGGGAAAAACCGCAGCCTTGCCCAGATTTCCAGCGGCCGCCAGCAGCTGCATTTGACCGAATGCACTATTGGCCGCCACACCGCCCAGTGCTGCGCACAAGGATTTACGCAGGAACGCCCGTCGATCAACATTCATGATGATTTATTTCTGCACGTCGAATTCAGGGGAAGTCACGATCAGGTACAGGGCCTGCTGTACCCGGAACAGTTCGATGTCACGTGGGCGCTGTACTGCACCCGGTGTATATGCCGGCAACTCACCATTGACCCGGGCAATCAGCACCTGCTTCATGTAGCCACTCATGGACCCGGACAACATCAGCAGGTCCAGGTGGTTGATCAGATCCTCGGCAGTAAAGGCCAGAATCTTCAGCTGGCGATAATCCATCAATGCTTCGTCGCGCACCGGTTTGCGTCTTCCCAGACGTTCGGCTCCAGGCTGCCGACATAATTGAAGAAAATGCGGATACCCAGGTCATTCGGTGCACTGACCAGCTGACTGTCAGTGGCAATCTGAAACTCCGGCGCCACCAGACCGGCATTACGCACCTCCCCAATTGGCGCAAAGTCCGGTTTGTAGAAATTGAACACCGAAGGTGCACTCAGGGGAAACTGCCCGTACTGATCGGTCAAATGAGAGTAGCGAAATACCCGGCCACTGACCGAACGCGGCGGCGCAACTCGCCACAATCTGACCAGTTTGGTAACCGGCTCACGCAGTTTTCCAAAAGTAGTCGGCGCAAGCAGATGGCCGTAACGCGCCTCGTGATCCAGCAAGACTGCGCGAATGACCGACTTCATGTCACCGCGGACGTCCTGGCCGTTGTTGTTGAATGCGGCAGCCACTCGCCCCACATAACCCGCGCTGGGATTGCTGGTGACCAGCCGCTGGATCAGATGGCGCGCGACAAAAGGCCCGACATTCGGATGGTTGAAGATGTTGTCCAGCGCGATCTTGAGTTCCTGCCGGGCATCGCCGCCTGCTTTCAGCAGGCCCTGCGGCAGTGCAACACCTGGATAGTCCAACAGTTGTTTGTCATTGCTGCTGTCGTGGAAACTTTCGACCGGTTCCATCGGCGTCGTCCAGGCCGCATCGTGACTCGTCGGCGGATGACAGTTGGCGTAACTCGCCGCTGCACAAGCGCTGAAATTCCAGCCAGTGAACACCCTTGCAAAGCCACGGACTTGCGCTTCGTTGTAGGTAGGCACAACTTGGCCGTCGATCCGCACCGCTGTGCCATCACTGTGCAACTGCACCAAACCAATGGAAAACAACTGCAGCACTTCGCGGGCGAAGTTCTCGTCGGGACGAATATTCAGCGCTGCATCGGCACGGCGATTGCCCAGCATCTGAGAAAAACGACCCATGGCTGGATGCAAGGTGGTGGCTTCAAGCAGGTCGCGGTAATTGCCGAAGGCATGTCGCGCCAGCGTGTCGTAGTAATCGGTCAGCGCCCCTGGTTGGAAGGCCAGCGCGCCCTTGTCCGACACCACCAGCAGCTGCGACAAGGCAAACGCCACGCGTTTGCGCAACTGATCGTCATGCAGATGCGTGGGATCGACCGGATCGGCCAACTGCGCACTTTGAATGAACCAGGCTTCCTGGCGCAGCTGCGGTGGCACATCGCTGCTTTGCGAACGGATCCAGTCCATGAACGGCTTCTGCAGCGAGATACGCGCTGCAAACTGGTCATCAATCCAGCTTGCGTAGCCCTGCTGACGCAACTGCGCAATATCCTGCAGGCGCGGGCCGAATGTGGCCTGATCCAGAAAGCGCGCCGCTTCAATATTGTTGGCCGGACCGATCACGGGGCTGCAGCACTTGCGCTTGTCGGCTCTCCAGCTCAGCTGCAAGGGCGGGCTGCTGCGCTGTAATGACGGACCATCATCAGGGTAGCAACACAAGTTAAAACGCGCATCCGCATCCTTTTATGATGGTGGTTTGCTTGTTCGCGAGAGGAACCGACATACAGGTGTTCAGCCGGTATCTTCTCCTGTTCCGCCTCAGCTAGTCATTAGAGCTCCATGTTGTTTCGCTGAATTTCCCGTTGGTGCATTTGAAATTAAGGGCTGCTGACGGAGACCAATCACGCAATACAGCACTGTGGGACAACCGTGTTGCAGAACACTATCTCATAGGTTCATGCCGAGACGCTGTTCATATGACGCTGAGAAACAATATCTGCCAACTGCTCCGAAGCCAAGTCATGTGAGCCTGTGGGTTGCCGGGTTAACTGGCGAACTTGGAGGGTCTGGCGACTCGAGAACTTTGCCATCCCGAAGCTCCAGGACACGGTCCGCACTCGCGATTGTCTCCAATCGGTGGGCAATGATGATCCTGGTCAACGAGAGGCCACGAATGGCATCGTTGACCGCGCTCTCCCTTTTCACGTCCAGATGGCTGGTCGCTTCGTCGAGAATCAATACACTGGGATTTCTGAATAGTGCGCGCGCTAGAATGATTCGTTGTTTCTGTCCGCCGGATAGATTTGTTCCCATGTCGCCGATCAGCGTGTGATAACTCATCGGCATGATCCGGATTTCGTCGTGAATTCCTGCCTTGGCGGCCGCAGCTTCAATCATCCCCCAGTCTGCGGTAGGCTCAAAGAAACAGATGTTCTCGGCAATGGAACCAGCAAACAATTGATCCTCCTGCATGACTGCTGCTGCGAGCTGCCTGAATGTGGCTGGACTCCACCCGGACAGTTCGATACCTCCGTATTCGATAGATCCTTCATTCGGCGTCAACAATCCCAGCAAAAGTTTCGCCAGTGTGGTCTTGCCACAGCCGGAAGGGCCGACAATGGCCACGGACTCTCCCTCGGAGACATCGAATGAACAGTCGGAGATGATCCAGGGTTCGATCACGGAGTGGCGAAACCACAGGTTTCTGACCGAAATCTGGCCGGCGTGCGTTCGCTGCGCTGCAGCGTTTGCGGCGAATCGCGATTCTGGCTCTGCCAGCACGATGTCTGCGAGTCGCTCGCCGTGTAGTCCCAGCATGCCCAGGTCGATCCATTTGCGATCAGGCTGCTCGCCTTGCCAACAAACTGCTCTTTGTACGCGATATATGCCAGTAGCATTCCAACCGACATGCCGCCGGCAATGACCATCATTGCCCCGATCCATATTGCCGCGACTCGCTCTGCGCCCGAGATCAACGTGCTACCCGAAACGAATCCGACATTGAGGTGGGCCAGGCGCAGCTCACGGCGCACTGATTCGAACAGCAGATTTTGCCAGCCACTCTGACGCAGGGATTCTGCGCCCAGCATGCGGACAGTCTGAACACCACGCACAGACTCAATGACATGGCTTTGTTCTCTCGCATCACAGACCAGCTTTTCTTCCTGGGCCGAACGCAGCAGGCGAAATGAGAATGCTCGCAACCCGCCATACAACAGTACTGCGGCTAA
>JAAUTM010000153.1 GCA_012031455.1 Phycisphaerales bacterium | reverse complement strand
GTGAGATCACGGCTTATATCGGTGGTGAAGGCCACAACCTGTCAGGAACACCTCAATTCGTGCTGGTGCGCGGCGGACGTGTCCGCGACCTGCCCGGTGTGCGTTACCACATCGTCCGCGGTTCGCTGGACTGTCTGGGTGTCGAAGGTCGGCGTCAGGGACGCTCCAAGTACGGTGTCAAGAAGGCGGCAGCAGCGGCTGCCAAGTAATTTAGAGCATTTGGTGAGTTGGCGATTTACGATTTGGCGATTTGGTGATCTGGCGAATTGATGACGTATTGATTTGGTGAAACTGTGATTGCTTGATGGATCGGTTAGAAAAGAATTCGTTCTGAAACTGACTTAAATCACGAAATCACTAAATCAAACATTACCAGATCAAACATCATCAAATCACAAATATAATAGATGGCGGCAAGTAATCGCCCCGGGTTCTAATGGTGCCTGGGGTGGGTGAACGGGAGGCTCATCTTGTTGATGGGCGGACGAGCCGCAGCCGAGCAACCACCGGTGTGCGTGGTTGACAAGCAAGATGATCGAACCATGGGTGGACGCATTACTCACGCGGCAGAACAGCTTCGGCCTGACCCCAAGTACGGCAACAAAGAACTGGCACGTTTCATCAACTGCATCATGCGCGACGGGAAAAGGTCCGTGGCGGAGCGCGTGGTGTACGATGCCTTGACCGAGATTGAAAAACGCAGCAAAGGCACTCCTCCGCTGGATGTGTTCAAAAAGGCGCTGGACAATGTGCGCCCCGAGGTGGAAGTGCGTTCCCGCCGAGTCGGCGGCGCTAACTATCAGGTGCCCATGAGCGTGAACCGCAAACGGCAGCAGAGCCTGGCGTTCCGCTGGATCATCGACGCTGCCCGTTCGGATAAGGGCAAGCCCATGCATATGAAGCTCGCCAAGGAATTGATGGATGCATCGCAGAACACCGGCAAGGCAGTGACCACCCGCGAAAATACCCACAAGATGGCCGACGCCAACCGCGCGTTTGCCCACTTTGCGTGGTAATGACCGGTTGTTGCGATTTCCATTGCCCGGATGCTTGAATCACGATTGATCACGACAATTTGAAGATATTTCCCAAAGCCCAGGCATAGCTATGTCTGGGTTTTTTAATTACGATCAGCAGGGTATCGGGTCAATGGAATTTTTGATATAAGTTGCTTTGAAGTCACCGCCTTCAGGGGGCACGTGTATGCCAGCAATTCCGGAACAGATTGCTCCATTGACCGCGATAACCTGCATTGTCTTGGTTGCAGTTACAGCCTGCGTGAGATGGCAAGGGATGAAAAACTGCCCTGAGTGCGGCTGGCCAGTGGGTAAGACCATCGCTGGTCAATTGCCACCATTGCCAATGCGATTAAGACTAATGTCCAGTTTTATATTCCTGATATCTACCAGCTTGTTGGCAATGACATTGTTAAACGAATATATGTTTCGTCCTGTCGGGGACGTAAAGTATCGAGGCGTCTGGCAAAATTATTGGGTTATACACGATATATCCGGATGGGTGCTTGTATTTCTAATTCCTCTTGAGTTATTTGCCCTCTGTATTGGACCACTGCGCCGACACCGAACATTCTGGATACCAATCCTGTTTTCTTCACTGGTGCTTGTGATGATATTGGCCACGGATTACCTGACTTGGAAATGAGATTCACAAGATAATCTTACAAATATTATCAACAGTCAAGGAAAATTGCATGGCCGAGCGACAATTAACCAATAATGGGGTGGTAATCAGTGACTTGGTATGCCTAAAGTGTGGATATAACCTGCGCACCCAAGGGGTCTACAATAACTGTCCGGAATGCGGGGAAAAGGTATCAACCAGCATCATGTATTACCAAGAACCCATGACTCCTGACATGCGTATGGCCACTGTCGTCGTCATAACAATGTCATTGGCCACCACCTTGATTACATTGATCCTCACAACCAGATATCGACCAGCGAGAGGAAATCGTTTTAGTTTGTATTCTAATGCATACGAAGAGCTTTGGTTGCGTCAGTTAATCGTAACCGTAATAGTTTTGCTATTATGCAATTGGTATATCAATATCACGAAAACACGCCGCCGCATCTGGTGGCGCAGGCTGCCTTTCTTGCTAACAGCAGTGACCGCATTCTGGCTCGTCTTTCATGCTTTGTGAAAAGTCACTCCCCCGCCAGAAACTGATACAGCGGCGAAGCAGGCAGGTCGGGGGTGAGCAAAAGCGCATCGTGACCAAGGTCACGGAGCAGGCCTTGGGCAGCGAGGTAGCCTGATCGCACCGCTCCCTCCATCGTTGCGGGCCAGCCGGTTTGGCACCAGTCACCAGCCAGATACAAATTCACTGCATCACCCTTGGATCGATTGGGGCTGGCAGCGGCACGATACCTGTGAAAACCGGGGCGGGCGGAGAATGTGGCACGTTTTTCCTTCACCACTCGGCCATGCAGCAGCGTGGCTTGTCGGGCTTTGGGGAACAGGGATTTCACTTCCCGCACAGCCTGAGCGATCAATTCATCTGCACCTACACCAACTTCCTTGTGAGCAGCACTGATGACCGCATGCAGATGCTGGCCACGTGTGGTGGGGCTGGGCAAGGTTTCATGAACGGGGGACGCGGAAGCTTCTTCCTGATGATCGACCATACCCTTGTTGAACAGCCACTGGATCATCGAACCGGTGACGACCAGATGGGGCAGGTCCATGATGGGCGATTCATCAGGCGTGGCAAAGACCAGATGAATGCCAATGATCGGGCTTACCTGAATGCTACCGATCCCCTGCAATCGTTGATCGCTTTGCAGCAGTGCCGGGGGTGATATTTTGGCAAGCCTGTCAAAGGGCAGGGTGCTCACAAACGTATCAGCGGTGAGCATGCGGTCCTGATCGATGTGCAACCCGGTGATGCGTTTTTGGGCCGGGTCGTAGTCGAACTGGTGGGCGCTGGTGGAGAGCATGAGTGTTCCGCCGGTTTGTGCCAGCGGGCAGAGGCGGGTCGTAAAGCTGCACCAAAGGCACGGCTGCAAGCCCCATGCGATAGGCATCCCGATTGGCCAGCATCCCTTCCTGAAACACCTGAAGGGCAGTGTCGGCGGCCATGTTCTCAGGCAGTTCATTGATGGCACTGATGACCACCGGACCCCAGAATTTATCAATCAGGCTCACCGGCTGGCCGCTGGTTTGCAGCCAGTCGGCGAAGCTCATTTGGTGCAGCAAAGTGCGGCCCTGTTGCCCCGCCCGCATCACCGCAAGCATCCCCCGAGCGACCGCTACTTTTTCCATCACCGACAATCCGCCAAACGCAAGGAGTGCATGCGTCAGGTGCAAGGGCGCGGGCAGATCATCGCTTTCGAGGGTGTCAATGATCCATCGTTCACTGCTGTGGTGGTTATTGGGAAACGCAAAGTGCAGGCGTGGATGCCAATCAATTTTGTGAACTACCCCGAGCCTGTGGTAAAGGTCCAGCAGGTTGGTGCAGCAACCCAGCAGCACATGCTGGCAATTGTCGAGCAACTGGCCGGTGACAGGGTCGGTGAAACTGGTAGCTCGGCCGCCAAGGCGTTGACGGGTTTCCACCAGGGTGACTTTTAAGCCATATTCAGCCAGTCGAACCGCAGCGGCGATGCCTGCCAGGCCACCCCCGATGACAACGATTGAACTTGTTTGATTTGGCAAAGGCATGATTGCTTTCGGCAGGGTCATGGTGTTGATGGGCAAGGTCGGCTGGGTCATGCATGCACCCATGGCTTGCCGAGTTTGGCACGCAGGCCGATGCCAAGTTTATGCCACTTGGAGATCGACACCCGGCCATGCAGCACGGCCAGGGGCTGGGTAGCGATACGAAGCAGAAGCTGGTGGTAAATTTCACCCATAGCCCAGCAGCAGGCGCGACTGTCTTGATCCAGATGATTCTCCAACCCACGCGAGGCCTGATAGAAACCAGCGGCACGGTCAATCTGTTTTTCATAAACGATCCAAAGACTGATTCGGTGACAGAGAGACGACCAAAACGCAGCTCTGTGAGGAATCGCGCGGGGTCGATGCCTTGCGATTGCATTTCGTCGGCAGGGAGGTACAGACGGTCACGCTGAGCATCCTCGACAATGTCACGGAGGATGTTGGTCAGTTGCAGGGCGATGCCCCGTTTGATCGCAAGGTCGCAGGTGGCCTGATCACCCTGGTATCCCCAAATGGAGAGACACGACAGGCCCACGGTGCCCGCGACCTGATAGCAATAAGTTTCAAGCTCAGCAAAGCCTGCGTAGCGGGTTTTGGTTTGGTCGAGCAACTGCCCGGTGATCATGTCCATCAAAATCGGCAACGGCACCTGATAGGTGACAAAGGTATGTTGCACCGCGGGCCAGAGGTCGGCATGCTGGGAGTCGAGTTGATTGAGGACCAGTTCGCCGCGACTGGCCAGTTCAGTTTGGTTGCGAAAGAGCGTCAGGCGATTTTGCTTTTGGCTGACGGCATTGATGGTGGTATCGGGTTCATCAGCAAGGTCATCAACAACGCGCATCCATGCGTAGAGTGCGTACATCGCTGAGCGTTTTGGCTGGCTCATCAATTTGAGACCATGGTAGAAGTTGCCTGCGCGCGTGCGGGTGATATCAGCACAGGCTGCAAAAGAACGGGCAAGTACCGCAGGATCGACCACAGGGGGGGTGATCCTGCGCGCTGGCGGGTTGGCGACAGAGGAGGTAGACATCATCGGCGTAGACCACCAAGGGTGAAAAGTTTGCCCATCAAGGCCTGGAACATCAGGCTGAGCTTGGCACCTTTGGAAAGCGAGGGTCGGTGGGTGAGGGTGTTGTAATTCTGTTGCTCAATCATTTTCAGGATGGATTGGCCACCGAGGGTAAATAGCTGAATATCCAGGCGCACTTCCGGTTCAAGCATGGCCAGAGTTTTCGGCCCTCAGTGAATAATGGCCAGGTGCGATCGACAAGTTCGTGCAGCGTGGCGCGGTAGGCAGGCAGCAGGGCGGTGAGTCGTCGGTATTCATGATACTCTGCACTGTCCTTGAGTCCTCCATAATCGACCTTTCCGCTCACCACATCAATGCCTTTGGCCTTCAGGCGGCTGATGCCCTTTTGAGTTGGATATCAAGCGCTTCGGATAGCAAGTGCGGCGCTAGTGC
>JAAUTM010000152.1 GCA_012031455.1 Phycisphaerales bacterium | reverse complement strand
TATCGCCTTCCACCCTTTGAGCCGGAGCTGGGCATCGGTGACTTTCTGGTTGGCGATATCCCAATCGCGCTGCTTCTGCATCAAAGTGCCGGGCAAGCTGGTCCGCCAGTTCGTAACGTGGCACATCTTCGTGCGCCGGGCCGGAAATAATCAGCGGGGTACGGGCTTCGTCGATCAGAATTGAGTCCACTTCGTCGATGATGGCAAACTCACGACGACGTTGCACCTGTTCGCTGACCGACAGCTTCATATTGTCACGCAGGTAGTCGAACCCAAACTCACTGTTGGTGCCGTACACCACATCACATTGGTAGGCCTGCTGTTTTTCCTCCGGAGGTTGCACATGGAAGGGGTGAATGGCCCCCACGCTCAAACCCAGCCAGTGATAAAACGGGAAAACCCAGTCGCGGTCGCGCTGCACCAGATAATCGTTGACCGTCACCACGTGGCCATGCAAGCCTTCCAGGCATGACAGGTAACAAGCCAGCGGGGCAACGATGGTTTTGCCCTCACCGGTTTTCATTTCCGAAATTTTACCTTCGTGGAGCACCATGCCACCGATGAGCTGTACATCAAACGGCCGGGCACGGAACGGAGGTTTGCTAAGCGGGTACAACTGCCTCACCGCCTCGTAAATCGGCAGCGGTATTTCCTCCTGCATCCATCCCAGCACCGGTACCTTTCCACTTCCAAGCACCCCGCTGGGCGCTGCTGCATCCATTTTTGCTTTGGTTTCCTGATACAACCCCTGGACTTGCGCAGGCAATGTCGCTGGATCAAATTTGTAGGCTGGATTGAAAATATTGCGGACACCCACCGACCGGTCCATCGCTTCTCGTGCCACCGCCAAAGCCTCCGGCAGCACCGTGGCAGGTTTCTCACCCTGCTTGATGCGCTGTCGAAACAGATCCGTCTGCTCGCGCAGTTGTGCATCGGTGTATTGGCGGATCTTTGCTTCCAGTGCATTGACCTGGGCTACTCGCTTTTGATAAGCCTTGAGCAGGCGGTCGTTGCGGGACCCGAAAACCTTGGTGAACGATTTACTGACAAAAGCGATGACCATGATGAACCTCAGTGGTGAGAATCCGGTGGTGCCTCAAGGGCTGACCCACCATGATGTTGTTGATGAACTTGCTGGAATCACGCCCCCATGCTCATTACTGGCATGTCGTCGGCGTGAACTTCTTGGAACAATTGAGGGTGTGTTTTAGTGAAAGCAGCTTGAATAAAAAATCGCTTCACACCGTCGGCGGAGGCAGATTGACATTGATGAGCAATTGCCAGTTGCTCTAACATAACCAGCGATCAGGATTCTGATGCACAAGGCGATACCAGGTCGCAGCCCCGCCTGCTGCATCCGGCCAGGGGCTACCCAGCACGATCATCATCGGAGCGGTCAACCATGGCGCAGGCGAGGGGTGCAGCCGAAATTGACCTGCTGCTGAGCGAAGATGACCCTTTATCTGTTCAAGCGTTCGACTTTCAATTTGCTCGGACTTGGGTTTAGCATTGCCCGTCATCACCAGCATCGTCGACCCGGTCCCCACATCGGCCACGGCACAAACCGTCCATGTGACCACCACCGCCAGGGCCATCGCCTGCGACAGTTGCATCCGGGTTGATGCGGTCGATTTGCTCACCAAGGGTATTATCGGCCATGTTGCATCGCTCGTCCAGCAGCCGCCTTGCTATTACTTTTGCCAACCATTGCTAAATGTCAATCCAATGCCCCGTTGCCAGCGTCTCTATACTGCCTGATTGCCTGCGATCACTTCCTGCAAAGTGAATCCCCGATTCATTCACTGGGTGGGCGGATGCGACTTCGACGTTATCATGTCACTGCCGATCATCACCACCCGACCATGGGGCCGACCATGCAAAACTTCTGGCTGACCTGGCCATCCCCCACCAACTCGATGTACCCCTTTCGCCCCTCACCTGGTACGGCGTGGGCGGACCGGCTCAGGTTCTGGCCCACCCTTCCTCACTTGCGCAACTCAGCACGCTGGCCCAGCGCTGCCATGAAAAACGCATCCCTGTTTATGTGCTGGGTGATGGTGCCAACCTGCTCATCGCTGATGAAGGTGTCAAAGGTGTGGTGATCAAACTCGATGATTCCACCTTCAAACAGGTTGCGATTGATGCCAAAACCGGACTCGTCACCGCCGGAGCCGGGGTGGACCTCAAGCAACTGGTATTGGATACGGCCAAGGCGGGTCTTGCCGGTTTGGAATGTCTGGCAGGGATACCCGCTACCGTTGGCGGCGCTGTAAAAATGAATGCTGGCGGTGCCTATGGGGACATTGGTCGCGCGGTGAGTAAAGTACATTTGATGGATGCCACGGGGCAAAGTTACAGTCGTGATCGTGATGACCTTGTCTTTGCCTATCGTAAAACCAACATTGTGGGCAGATTCATCACCGCTGTTGACTTTGCCCTGACTCCCGATGACCCGGAAACTCTGGTCAAGCGTGTCAAAGAAATCTTCGCATGGAAAAGTGCGACCCAACCCCTTGGTGCCCACTCCGCCGGGTGCGCCTTCAAAAATCCGCCGCCGGATGTTGGAGCCTCCGCAGGGCAACTCATCGACCGGGCCGGGCTTAAGGGTTTCGCATTGGCAGCGCCGAGGTATCCCACATCCACGCTAATTTCGTCATGGTTCAAAACCCGGCAAGGCAGCCGACATCCTCGCGGTCATGCAACACATCGAACAGACCGTGCAAAGCAAATTTGGTGTCAAACTCGAACGTGAGGTCGTGACCTGGCCTTGATCATGGCTTCATCACCAACTTACTGATTCATCGGCGTACATAAATTCGTTGCCACCGCCACCCATTAACGATAAACTTAACAGGGTCATCGTCATTCACTTGGTTATCCATTTTAGTGAGGGTTTGCGATGCTTTGCCCCCAATGCCATACGCGGATGCAGGAAGGCTTCATCCCCACCGGCGGCGGCATGTTCTGGTTTCGCAAAGGTCAGCCTCACGGCTCGGTTGAATTCGCCCGGTACCTGCCGGGGACATTGACATGGGAACGTCGCCATAAACTTCCCGCCTACCACTGCACAGCCTGCCAGTTGGTGCTTTTTAAATATGGCAAACATCTCCCCGAACCTGCTACTGATACAACTGATCAAGCTGTGCATGTGTGAAAGGGCTTGGTGATTTCCAATTCACGGCGGATCGTAGCCGGAGCCACCAAACGGGTGACATCGCCCGATGCGTTTCAAACCCAACCACCCCCCGCGCCATGGGCCGTGTTTATGAACCGCTTCAATCATGTATTGACTGCAGGAGGGGTGAAATCGGCAATGCCCGCCCATGAACAATCCGAAACTGGCGCGATACAGCATCACGAAAAACACGATGATATTCGTGCCGATACGGCGAAGGATTTTCTGGGTGATCGCCATCATCTTCGTTTGAGCCAAAGCTTGTGCAGTGATTCGCTGCCACGTTTGAGCAATTGCTGATAATCGTTCAGCTCGCGTAGCTCGTGTTTGTAAACCACGATAATAAAATCGTATCCCGCAGGTAGTTCATGTTGCAGCAGGCGAAACGCTTCACGCAAAAGGCGCTTGATCTGATTACGTTGTACTGCGTTACCCACAGCTCGCGACACAGACAACCCCAGCCGACTGTGAGTTAGTTCGTTAGGTTTAGCCCAAAGCGTTAATGGGCCGATGCTGTGCCTGGTTTCCCCGCAAAACCCTGCCAAAAGCCGCTGCCCCATGCAGTTTCATGGCATGACCAAAACGGTACAGCCGGGGGGCAGAAGGCAACGGAGTTTGGAGCAGCGATTCCGCCATGAATCATTTCCAATCATTACGAACAAGTGATATGCAACCTTGAACTGTGGTACAGGTTAATGGTGGTCATTCCTCTTCCAGTGCTTTCAAATAATGCTTCATCAGCTCCGCACGGGTGACTGCCCCAAGTACCCTTTTTTCCACATCGAGCACCGGCAAGCTGCCGACATCCTCCCGGTTGAATTTGTCCATGACCTGCTCGAGGGTATCCCCCAGTAGCAGCGTCGGCACATCATTGCGGGCCAGATCCTCCACCAGCATGAGTGGGATTGCTTCCTTTTGTATCAGTGCCAGGCGCAGGTCCGCACTGCGCACCAGGCCCAGATAGTGATCGTTTTTATCGATCACCACATATTCGGATCCGCCGATGTTGGCTGCAATATCCAGCAGACGCTGAGCCGGGGTATCCGCCCGCATCGCCTCCACCGGGCTGACCATCGCCGGGTTGATCTGCATCCTCCGCAACACCGTCAGGTCCGCCAAAGCCCCCACCCGAATTCCCTGCTCCCGCAATGTCACGGTGTAAATACTGTCGCGATCAAAAAGCTTGGCGATGGTCGTCGCCAGCACCGCCACCAGCATCACGGGCAGAATGAGTTTGTAATCGTTGGTGAGTTCAAATATCAGTAAAAACGCAGTGAGTGGACAATGCACCGCACCGGCCAATACACCGGCCATACCTACCAGAGCGAAGTTGGCGGGCATCACATCCCCAAACCCCGGCACATGACGCACCGCAATACCAAACGCACCCCCCAAAGTCGCCCGATGAACAGGCTGGGAGCGAAAGTTCCGCCTGAACCGCCCGAACCCAGCGTCAGCCCCGTGCCAATGATTTTGCAAAGCATGGCTGCAAACAACACCACGAAAGTCACCTGGCGCACCGGCATTCCATTAGCATCGATCCCCAGATAGGTCGAAGGATGAAACAGCCATTGAATCACGGGGTAACCGTTGGCAAAGAACACCGGGGGTTCATAGCCGCCCACACCTCTGCCAAAGCCCAGCACGAACACCACGCCCATCATGCCCAGCAGCACGCCCCCGATTGCCGGTTTCAATGCGGGGTGAAGTTTCAGGTGACGGAACCAGTGTTCCAGTCCGTGATACGTGCGTGAAAAACCCCAACCAATCAATCCGCAGAAAATACCCAACGCCGACATAAGGAATGATTTTTTGAGTAGAAACGGATACTCCGCCAGTTCCGGAGGCACACTGAAAACCGCTTGTTCCGGGTGGATCGCCCTCGTCTGGCCACGCCAATCACCGATGCCACAACCACCGGCAAAAATGTGCGCATCGAAAAATCACGCAGAATCACCTCCAACACAAAT
>JAAUTM010000151.1 GCA_012031455.1 Phycisphaerales bacterium | reverse complement strand
CGGAGTGAAACTTGTAGCCAATGATGGATTCAAGGATGCCCGGCTGCGCCAAGTACACCGTGACACCCTCGGCACGTGTTCGCCGAATTGAGGCATTTTTCATGATCGAGCAGCACCGATTCGACTTTCACGCCACCGGCCAGCATCCGGCGGACCACCAGTTCCCCCTCGGCCATGAAACGGTCGCCCTGCTCCGCCAGTTCCCGATCCTTGATGTTGCGATACAAGGCAATTCGCGGGTCGTCGATGTGCTGGATTTCAATCACTTCCATGTCAGATAGGTTAACACGGGAGCCGGATCAATAATCATGGACTACATCCGATGATGATCTCGTGATATCCGCAAACGGATAAACTCAAGGAAACCAAGTGTGATAGTCACGTCTCGGTTGGTAACTACTCTGGGCGGATCTTCAGCACACTCCGACCCTTCAAAATGAACACTACAACGCCATGCTGCGAATTGCCTGATTGGTGCAGCGTGACCGGAAGATCATACCATTCACCCGCAACACGCAGCCGCCCTGCCGCTTGCTTACGATCCCAGGGAAACTGCAATTCCATCCGTATTGGTTCACCATTTTTACGCCATGTGCTATAGCTTGATTGGTATCAATCGGGTCGGGGGCAAAACTCACATACCGCACCGTGGCATCTTTGAAACAGCGAACGGTCAGCCGACCTTTGACGGTGTCCTTGGGCAGGTTCTTGCGCAGGTCCACTTCCACAGTCGATGCTCCCCCAGCCTTGGCCAGCACAGTCTGTTTTTTATCATCACCCTGAAAAGTCAATTCCCAAGGCCCCTGAGTATGACTCACATACACCCGCAGCATCGGCCTGTGTTGCAGATCCATGGTCATGGTCCGGGCCAAGCCGACATATCCCTGATTCTCCCCAACGGTCAGGTAAGCATGACCATCACCGAACCGCCCTTGGCCCATGAACACTTCCCAACCGGCTCGATCATGCAGTTCCTGCGTGGCACCATCGGGCATCGGTTCATCCAGCCCTCGGACCTCGCTGGGGTTGATGACCAAAGTCATCGACCCATCTTCATGTTTTGCAGCAGCCACATAAACCCCCTGCATCGGCTGGCCATCGCTGCGTTTGAGGGTCACTGCTGTTTTGCGTCCATCCCGATCAGCCAGATGCAGGTAATCCTCGAACACTCGGTAGCCCGCACGAGGCTTGCCGGTTTCATCCATCAAGCCGTAAGCGTGGGCATCGCCCCCGGCATGAAACAGACTGATCGGTGCTGGCATCACCGGCAAAAAGCCTGGCCAATCCCCGGTTGGTCAGGTCGGCCTGCAAATACTCGGTGCGCATCGGCGATGTCCACCATTCACTGTTGAACCAGGGCGAACCGACTTCGTTGTTGTCGATGGGCTTGTTTACACCATGATTGAAAAGCCAGCCCTGCATCTGTCCGTACACCACATCCCAGCCTGCACTGCGACCGGCATAGGGGTGCAGCGGAATCGCATCCGTATCATGCAGGACCCCGGCATCGAGCAGCTTTTTCATGAAGTCGTTGTGATGCCCGGCAAGTCCGCACATCATGACCCTGGCTCCGGGATCAAGCTCGCGAATCAGGGGAGCGATGCGCTGATAAAGTGCAATGTATTCCTCAGCACTGCCACGCCAGAACTGGCTGATGTTGGCCTCGTTCCATAATTCCCAGGTGTCGATTCGATCCCCATAGCGACCCACAAAATCACGGACGATCTGTTCCCACTTGTCCACATCAGGGACCACGGTGTGAGCACGCGAAGCACGTTTGCCTTCGTCAAATCGCTCGGGGGAAAGTGCTGCCCATTGCGGGGTATAAACCAGAATCATTTCCACATGCGGGTTGACCGCGAGCTGATTAGCGATGGACATATCGTGAAACGCAAAACGTGCCGGGTCACCCGGTGCCCCGAGTTTATGCAGTTGACCATCACCACGCATGCTTGACCACTGATGCGAGAGTTTGGGGTCAATCGGGCTGGCTTCACCGCCACGTACATTCTGGAACCCGCCGTTCATGCTGATCTTCCAACGTGGCTGATCACCTTCATGAATCTCCACCTGCACCGCATCGAAATACACCGGGAGCTTGCCGGGGTTGTATATCGTCAGTTCCGCTTGCGATGCTCCGGTGTTGTCCGAAGGTGGCAGGTAAATGATGCGTGTGAATTCAGCAGGCACATCTTTCAAATCCGAGGCCTGAAAATTACCCGGCCCGCCTGCTTCCACAAAATTGAAAATCTCGTTCCACACTGACTGCGTGCCTGACTTCACCGCCAACCCTGCCCCGGTTGCCAGAAAAGCCCCGCGCACTCGTAAATACACAGGCTGGTCATTGGCCTTGTTCCGGTCGTAATTAATCGTGACGCTGGCTCCGGGTTCCAACCGCCGGGGGAATTTCGTCGAGCCCGGATTATCCAGTTCCAGCATCAGCGATTGTCCCGCCTCTATCGCCCTTCCAAGCTCCAATGATGAGCCATTGAACCGGCCCCAGCGTGCCAATGCCACGGCCCCGGTCGGGTCGATTCCAGCGGTGGCGGGCGAACCTGTTAACGGATCAGGCGGAGGAGTAGATTCCGAAATCGCTGATCGTTCTGCTTCCGCCAGTGGGGATCGCCCATGACGCAGGTCCCCTGCCAGACGCACCAGAGCCACCACCGTTTCGCGACTGCTGGGCCAAAGCTCGGACTTGCTGTTCCCGGTAAATATGTCGCTGCCGCTGATCACTGCGTGTCGCTTGCCAAGTTGGGCCACCCACATCTGAGGCATGGTTTCCCGGTCATCGAGCCGATGACTTTGTATCAAGGGGTAGATTACACCGGTCCCGTGATCCGATTTCCTGGGCACGACCCAGCGATGTTCCAACACTTGTGCAGGCAGTACAGGTGCTGCCGTTAAATATTTAGTTAGCAGCGCGGTGGCCTGATGATGTCGCCCCTGATCGTGCTGGCCGGGAGCATAGACATATTGAAACCCGAAGTGATGTTGTAGCTCGCGTGTCTCCCACGCAAAACGCGGATTGGCAGGTGACAGCCTCCAGACCCGATTGGCACCGGTTCCCGAAGGTTCCACCCCCATCAACCAGGGGATTTTGGCAGCGAGCACCACGATCACGCCACCCTCATCCGCAAAACGCTTGAGTGCTTCGAGGTTTTGCAGAGGAATGATGTCGCCCTGATGCACAAAAACATCAAATTTTCGAGCTGAAAACGCCTCGGCATCGGCGACCTGTTCAGTGGTAACCCGCTCAACTTTCATTCCCGCCTGCCCCAGCCAATGGGCTGCGTTATTGTGCAGATCAAAGCGAATACTGAAGCGTCCCTCGCTGGTGCCGAATTGCGGATCCCACACTGCCACCCGCAGCGGTTTTCGATCCGTTGAGCTTGCGCAGGCACCTGCGTCAACAGAGAAAGCATACTTGCCATGGATACCAAAACAATACCAAGCAGGTTCCACTTCATGACAACTCCGATGATAATGGTGATTGGCCTAAAGTCATCGTTCTGGCTACAAGTAGTGCCCGTAATGAAGCGGTGCTTGTATGGTCATGCGAGGTTAATATAGCGATCCCTCGCGGTTGCGGCTTGTAATACAGCCAATCAAGCCGTGGCTATGTAGCATGGATACAAAGAATATCTCGATAGGCGATCGACCCCTTGAACGCTGGCTTAGGGCGTAGTCTGATCGAGCCGCCATTGCGGACGGGGATTGAGCGCGATATCGCCCTGACCGGTGGTCCACCCAAGGTTGGTAGGTGTTTGCAGCGTTGGCACATTGTCCGCCCGTCCATCCAGATAGAGAATGTTGGTGATATTCAGGTTCTGATGTCGAGCACTGATCCTGCGATTGACAGTATCACCATAGGCGATACTCGTCCCGTCGAACATGGTTGCCAATATCGAAGGCCGGAGGGCATCGGAGATGCGGTGCAGCCGGGTGAACACCCCGTCTCGGATCTGATTCATCGGCGAAGCATTCCACAATGCCGATGCAGCGGTACATCCGAGGCATTGACACCGTACCAGGTATGCACCGTCATCACCGGCAAATCAGGCAGAATCTGCGTCATGGTCGGCTGCCAGAATCGCCGGCTGTCTTCATGCCATTTGTTGGATGTTCCGCCATTGCCACGCACAGCCTCACCATTGGGGCAGCGGAACGGCGAAGCACCATTCTGTACCACCCCAAAATTAAAACCGGCATTGGGGGCGGTGATGTAATCCCTTCGCACCAGACTGCCTGACCATGTATTGGTCCACTGATCAGAGGCGGTGCGTGTCGCGGCAGGCACCAGCATTTCCACATGATCACCGGCATATAGATGCACAGCCGTACCAATCTGCTTGAGATTGGCCAGACACTTGGCGGCCTGCCCGGCTTCCCGTGCTGCGGCCAAGGCTGGAAGCAGAATCGCCACCAGCAGGGCGATGATCGAAATCACCACCAATAGTTCGATCAATGTGAAGGCCTTGGCGAACCCAGTACCACGCCACTGAATCCTCGATCGGTTGTGCGTAATAGCCATGTGCGGACTCCATGCAAGAGGTGTGTTGGCAATCACGTTATCAGCAAGGCCATCAGGTGGCGTTAGCTACCTGATGACAGGGTTGTAGATTGCATCAATGAACATCGGCCATACGTCGGCGAAGCAATAGCACCGAACCCATGCCTAGCATGCCGACTGATGCCGGTTCGGGAATGGTCATGGTCAGGTTCGGTTTCTTGGCATCTGTAATGCTGCCGGTTTCACCGCTGGTGATTTGCACGAGAGTGTTGCTCGTCATGTTTACCAGATAGACAACCGCAGCGCCATTGGTATCCAGCTTGAGAAAATTGACCAGAGCCGTGTCTGATAAGCTGAAAGTGGTCTGGGCTGCTGAGGAGGTGGGGATGGTAATCGAACCCAGCAGGGTCGTGGCCGAGGCCTGCATGAAAGCTGCGGGATTCCCGCCAGGCTTGAGTTCATCAAAACCCGGTGCCCGGTTGCCCGTGAGGTCCGTGGCGGCAGTGGCACCCGCAGGTGCTGCGAAGTTGGCGGTACCTTCGGTGTAACCGATTTCCGACAGTTCATCGACGTTGCCCACCGCTTTGCCGGTATCGGGGCCACCCGCAAAAGCATCGTTTAAACCATAGACATTGAT
>JAAUTM010000150.1 GCA_012031455.1 Phycisphaerales bacterium | reverse complement strand
GGCCGGGTGAGGGCCGATAAAGAAAAGGCCTTGAAAGCACAGTGCAACCAATCGCTCTTCCGCCCTCACCCTCACCCTCTCCCGGGGGGAGAGGGAATTGTTCAGAAGGCTCTATGGATAATGTGTATATCAAAGTAAGTCGACCTATTCGCTTTTCTCAACATTATCCATTATCCATCATCCATCATCCATGATTCACTATCCATGATTCATGCGCTGGGCGACATCAACAGCTTTGGCCAGGGCTGCTGCTTTGTTGACCGTTTCCATGTGTTCAGCCTCGGGGTCGCTGTCGGCCACGATGCCTCCACCCGCCTGAAGATGGACGATCCACGAGGAAGATTTCGGATTTCGGATTTCGGATTTCGGATTTGTATTTTCGGTGGCACGATTGCTCTTATTTTCTGACACTTGTCCACTCGACCACTTGGCCACTTGGCCACTTCCATTTGCCACTTGACCACTTCCTGCAACCCTCGCTTGCGCTTCGGGCTGGTCCACTTGTCCACTTTCATCCGGCATCACCACCATGGTGCGCAGGGCGATGGCCATGTCCATGTTCCCTGCAAAATCAACATAGCCCACCGCCCCGCCATAGGGACCGCGACGGGTCTTTTCCACTTCATCAATGATCTGCATCGCCCGCACTTTGGGTGCCCCGCTGACCGTGCCTACCGGCAGTGTCACCCGTAACGCATCCCAGCACGAACAATCATCGCGCAATTCACCGGTCACCGTCGAACTGATGTGCATCACGTGGCTGTAGCGTTCCACCACCATAACCTCCGGCAGCGCAATGGAACCGGGCTTGGCCACGCGACCGACATCGTTGCGACCAAGGTCCACGAGCATGATGTGCTCAGCCTGTTCCTTGGGGTCGGCCAGCAGTTCCTTTTCCAGGCTGACATCTTCAAGCTCATCACGACCTCGCCGGCGTGTGCCTGCCAAGGGCCGATTGGTGATGATTCGGTTGTGTACCCGGCACAAAATCTCCGGGGATGAACCGATAAGCATGCCTCCTGAGATCTGTAGATAAAACATATACGGCGAGGGATTCACCACCCGCAATGCCCGGTAAATATCAAACGGGTCCACGCTGGTGCGCAGTTCAAAACGCTGACTGGGTACGACCTGAAACGCATCACCAGCCTGAATGTATTTTTTAACAGACTGCACTGCCTGCTGGTAACCCCCTTCGCCCAAAGAACTCACGGGGAGAGTGGGAGGCGGCGTGGACAAATCAACATCCCCGATGGACAGTTCCGGTGCATGGGGTGGGATCATCACAGGCCGGGTTTCGATACGGGCGACCAAGTCATCGAGTTCACGTTGCCCCTGTTCATAGGCCTGTTTCACGGAGGCATGTTCGGCTGGGCGGACATGGGTGATGACCAGTACGACTTTCTGCACATGATCGAAAGCAACGATGCGGTCGTAAAGAGCCATGTGCAGATCGGGCAGGTGACGATCATCAGGCGGGGGGATGGGGAGTTTTTCACCTTCGAGGTAGCGTACGGTGTCATAGCCTGCGTTGCCGACCCAGCCGCCGGTGAAATCGGGCAGGCGCGGGGATGCGTGCCAGTTTCCAGGCACCGGTAAGGGCATCCATTTCCCGCAGCGGATCGGGGCTGGTGAAAGCTTTGGATTGGGCGGGCTGACGATGATCGATGAAGCGGACTGCATGGCCATGGGCAATCACTTCCTTGGAAGGCTGCGCGCCCAGGAAACTGTAGCGCCCCACACGATCACCGCCGATGACGGACTCGAGTAAAAAACTCGGCGCCAGGCGATCGTCTGCACGCACCAGTCGACGATAGGCCAGCACCGGGGTGAGCTGATCGCTGAGGATCTGGCGATACAGCGGAATGATGAGGTTGGCCGGGGCATCGGCTGCCAGGCGGGAGAAGGTTGTAAAGTCGGGGTAAAGCATGGGGGATTTTCGAATGTCGGATGTCGAAGTCATTGCATCCGCGTAGCCGGGTGTGATCCGATGCTGAAAATTCGAAAATCGATAATCGAAATTCGAAATGACCGACCACGCATCGGCTCAGGTCATTGTAATCACTCTTCCAGCTTCTCCGCCTCAATGCTGGCAACTTCACCCTTGGCCTTTTTCTCTTCCCATTTTTTTACCCACGTTTCCCAGCTTTTACCTTCAGCAGTGTCGCGACCGCTGAAGATGATCTGTGACACCTGGGCGTAGTCGAGTTGGATGCGTGAACCATCGCTGCGCTGGATCAGGCGAAGCGTGGGAGGAACCGCCCGGGGTCGACGGTCGAAGATGTAACCCTCGATCGTTCGGCCATCGGTGGTGATGAGGGTGACATCCCCGCGATAATCGAATGCCTGTTCCACAGCGGCCAGGCGTTCATGGTCGTT
This sequence comes from Phycisphaerales bacterium, assembly GCA_012031455.1. The sequence continues at coordinate 2,775 of JAAUTM010000150.1, read as the reverse complement.
GCCGGGGGTAAGGGTCAAACCTTGGATCGGAGGTCGTGCGGAATGATTAATCGAGTCGGTCATGATAAAACAAAGTGTACCGGACTTGCCTTTCCCGGGGGAGTGGGAATAATACGGGTAACCACTGGGAATGTGGATATCCACAAGTGGCTGGACAACGAGGAAAACTTTTGTTAACAATGTATGATGTCCATTAAATGCTGGATCCTAAATCGCTGGTTTTCAGGAACGGCATTTGCAGTAGGGTGACTTGCCGGTGTCATTGCGGGTTTTATGTTGAAGTTCAGGGGTCCGATAAAACAAGATGTTGCAGGGTACACCGGACTGTGTATTGTGTTCTAAGTTAACCATTGCGGGTTAGTCCACTGATTTGGAGGCTTGAATTGAAGGAAATAACCTTCACGAGCCGATGTTTAAAGACCCGATCACTGCGTGGGTGATCGGCAGGCAATATCAGGGATTGCCCTCACAAGGAGAATCAAATGATGTGGCAAGGACGAACAGTTAAGGCACTGGGCATCGCGGCGGTGGCAGGTATGTTGTCGGCTCCAGCCATGGTGAACGCACAGGAAGAGGCCCCGGCAGTCAACGCCGGCAAAGTGAGCGTTACTTTGGGCGTGGACTGGGTCACGCAGTACTTCTTCCGCGGGATCAACCAGAACAATAACGGCATCATCATTCAGCCCTACGCCGACCTGGGCTTCCTGCTTTGGGAAGGTGACGGACCGATCAACTCGGTATCGGCCAACATTGGCTTGTGGGGCAGCTTTGTTGACAATCACTCCCCCAGCGCACTGTTCGGTACGCCCAACACTTTCCAGGAACTGGACCTTTACGCTGGTGTCAGCGTGGGTTTCCTGGACGATTTCAAACTCAGCGTAGTTTATCAGAACTACAAGTACCCCGATCTGGGTGGTCGTACTCAGACTCAGGAACTGATCCTGAAACTGGCTTACGATGATTCGGAACTCATGGGCCCCTTCACCATGAACCCCTATGTTCTGTATGCAGTTGAAATCGACGACACCGTGGGTGCTGGTAATGCCATCGCCGGTGATGAAGGTCAGTATGCCGAACTCGGCATCGCCCCCAGCATGACGATCTTCGAAAGCGAAGACTACCCCATCACCCTGACCCTGCCGATGGCTGCAGGCTTCTCGATCGATGGGTACTATGTTGACAACACCTTCGGCGATAACGAATTGTGGGGTTTCGTCTCTGTTGGCGCGATGTTCAGCACGCCTTTGTCCTTCATCCCCGCTGATTACGGTTCTTGGACCCTCACCGCTGGTCCTCAAGTTCTGTTCCTCAACGGCGATGCAAACAACGGCATGGTCAACGGTAGCGATGTTGTGTTCCTGGCCAAGATGGGCATCAGCATGGCTTACTAAGCCAAGCTCCCACGATTCAAGTATTGATTACCTCGCCGGGTTTCGCGAAAGCGGAACCCGGTTTTTTTATGCACCGAATGGCACAAGCCTTGCAGATATCCACGCAATTGGTGTCTGTCCTACCGTATCAGCCGACCTGTCAGGAACCCAGGTCGCAGGACAGCATCAGCCTCCAGGCTCGAGCGACGTGGACCCGCTCGAGCCTTATTCATTGCAAGCCGTTTGCATTGATGAGGATGAGGCCCTTGTACGCTTCACTATTCCACGATCTGTAACAAAGCCTCAATTAATTGATCCAACTGCTCTTGCGTATTAAATGGCCCGGGACTTACCCGCACCGCACCCCCCGGAAACGTTCCCCATACGCTTGTGGGCATAAGGCGAACAATGAAAGCCCCGGCCGGACCGCAATGTCAAAACTGTCATCCAGAATCGAACCCACATCCGCAGGCTCATACCCCTCCAAAAGCAAGCTCACCGTTCCCACCCGCTTGCGTGCATCGCAAGTTCCAAGAATGCGAACCTTGGGGTGATTGCCTAATTTATCGACAATTGGCCTGCACCATAGACTGTTCATGATGCAATGCCTTGCCATCTTGTTCGATGACATATTTAATCCAGCTGCCAATCCTGCAATGCCTACCGTGTTCGGCGTGCCCCCTTCCAGATAGTAGGGGAATAGCCCAGGCTGGGTTGGCGTGGATGAATCGCCCCCCGTACCCCCTTCCCGCCAAGCCTGCATACTCATTCGGCCAGTTTCCGAGATAGAACTCGTCTCATTTAATCTCTGGGGCGGTTGCGGGCAGCGTTTACGGATATTTATCTGGAAATGTAGGAGGCTTCACGCTTTGGTATGTATTGCTAAACGTTCTCTGCTCATTGACCCGCCAATCAGGACTGGCCTACCGCACCGTCTACCAAATCTGGCACAACTATACTGAGCGCCCTGATAAGAAGACGCTTGAGCGGTTGGCACAGACACTCGGCGTGCGTCCGCAGGAGTTGATCACCGATGATACAGAGCAGGAAGAAGCCTGAACCATATGGGAAGAGGTATCTAGCGATGCAACATTTCGGAGAGCAATTGCGGACCTTGCGCACGCAGCGCGGGTTGACTATGCGAGAACTGGCGCATCTGCTTGGCTATACCACCCCCAGCTATATTGGTGCATTGGCGTTTCAGCCGATGATCTATTGTGTCGAAACGGGCCAGCGCAGCCCCGCTGCCGAATGTGTGTTCAAAATCTCACAATACTTTCATTTTACGATGGAGCAGCTTATGCGTGACGACCTGGACGTAGACAGTTAAGGAACTTGCAGCCGCCCGGCGATGGAGCACTGGGCTACCAGCCTCCATTCCCTAACCCCAACCCCAATCCCATCC
>JAAUTM010000149.1 GCA_012031455.1 Phycisphaerales bacterium | reverse complement strand
TTCACAGGTGCAATCGTCACCTTCACGCCAGCGCCGGTTTTTCCACCTGCAATGTTTTGTGCCCGGTGCGTACCGTGATGCCTGCTTTTTGAACGACTTTTCCACCACTGCGGAAACCTCAACATCCTCGATGGGCAGCAGGCGATCCAGCATCTCAATGACCGTGACCTGTGTGCCAAAGGCCTGGTAGAAGTAGGCGAACTCCATGCCGATGGCCCCCGCACCGACGATGATGAGTTTCTTCGGCTGGGTCGTCAGCGTCATCGCTTCCCTGGAGGAAAGAATCCACTGACCATCAAACGCTGCACCCGGCAAAGCACGGGGCTGAGCACCGGTACACACCAGCACCCGCTGCGTGGTGATCGTTTGCGACACATGATCCGGATGATCGTGAATTTCAATCTTGAAAGGGGCCTTGCCGCTGACCAGCCGGGCATGACCCTGATAATGTGCGACTTTATTTTTTTTGAACAGGCTGCCCACACCTCTGGCACCCATGTCGGCCACGTTGCGTGAACGGCCGATCACCTTGTTCCAATCATGGCGGATGTTGTCGGCATAAATCCCCCACTCGCCCGCTTCATGTTTGAGTCGGTGATAAAACTCCGCCTCCGCCAGCAAAGCCTTGGTGGGAATGCAGCCCCAGTTGTTGCACACGCCGCCCAACCGATCACGCTCCACGCAGGCCACTTTCTTGCCCAGTTGCCCTGCTCGAATCGCTCCGACATAACCCGCTGGCCCGCCCCCGATCACGACCAAATCAAAAACTTCGTTGGTGGTGTTGTTCATAGTGAATCATTGTATCCCTACGCCTGAACTTGGCGTCTGCTTCAGCGCTCAAGTCGTTTTTCAATTGATTGCACCACGCCTGATCTTGGCGTCTGCGACAAGATCAGGATTCCCCCTCCAACCCTTGATGCAATGCTCCGAGAATAAGAGCGGAAGGCGGAAGGCGGAAAGCGGAAATCACTTATCCCCCAGGCACGTGCCCACCTTGCGGGCGGCATGAATCCAGGGGTGATCCAGCGGCACTGTCTTGCGCTGGCCTGCCACGTCCTTAAGCGGCACCGGTTCGCAGGCATCGCCTTTGACCGCAATCATCACGTTGTACACCCCTTGCAACAGATGGTCCGTGGCTGACACGCCCAGCCGAGTACAAAGCACCCGGTCCGTGCCCGAAGGGGTCCCCCCGCGTTGCACATGGCCCAGCGACGTCACTCTTGCCTCGGTGCCGGTGAGCTGCTGGAGCGCCCGTGCCAGGCCGGCTGGATTTGGGTTCCTGCACCAGATGAGGCATCTGCGAACTGCCGGTGATTTCCATCGTGTCGCTGTCGTTGCCTTCCTCACCACTTTCAGTTTCCCGACGCTTCTTGTCCTTCTTTTTCCGGGTGGCTTTCTTTTCCTCCCTGGCAAGCTTGGCCGCCTCATGCACATCCATCGCACCCTCGGCCACAGCAATGATCGAAAATCGCTTGCCATGCCTTCGGCGTTCCAGCAGATGCTCAGCCACGACATTCAGGTCATAAGGAATCTCGGGCAGCAGAATCACATCCGCCCCGCTGGCCATGCCCGCGCCCAGTGGCAGCCAACCTGCATTGTGACCCATGATTTCACAGATGATGATGCGATGATGACTCGTGGCCGTGGTATGCAATCGGTCGATGGCTTCGGTGGCGACTTCCATGGCTGTGTCAAAGCCAAAGGTAACATCCGTCTGAGCCACATCATTGTCAATGGTTTTGGGCAGCGTCATCACATTCACGCCCGAAGCACCGCCAACCTTGTGCAGATGCAGCGCGTTCTTGGCGGTACCCCCACCACCCAGGCAGACCAGACAGTCCAGGTGTAGCTGATGGTAGTTGTGGATGGCAGCCTCGGTCATGTCGAGGATCTTCCCGCCGATGGACATCTTCTTGGGTTTATCCCTGCTAGTACCAAGGATGGTTCCGCCCATGGCCAGGATGCCCGACACCATGGCATCATCCAGCAGGGTGGTGCGGTTTTCGACCAGTCCGCGAAACCCATCGTGAATGCCCACGACCTTGATGCCAGCCGAGAGCGATGGCTTGACCACCGCCCGGATCGCGGCATTGAGGCCCGGACAATCGCCACCGGAGGTGAGAATGCCGATCGACTTGGTGCGGACTTTGGGCATGAGGTTACTCCTGCAAAGGGTGTCATGACATGGTAGCGAAGAAGAATGGTCGACGTTTTTTTTGTGAGAGATACGGGTTGGAGATACGATGTCGACCATGCCAACTGTGTTACGCAAGGGTTCTTATCGATTCTACTTTTACAGTCATGATCTGATTCATGAGCCAGCGCATGTCCATGTGGATCGTGATGATGATTCAGCCAAATTCTGGTTGAAACCGGTGGCACTGGCAGGCAACCTTGGGTTCAGCAGCATAGAATTGCGTAAGATTGAGCGTATCGTATGTCAACATCAGACTCTTCTGCTACAAAGATGGAATGAGGAATATGACCAGCTTACCCGGTGAACGCGTCAAACAGGTGCGCTGCACCAAGGACACCCTGCGTGTGGACCTCATGGATGGGCGAGCCATCATCGTCCCCTTGGCGTGGTATCCGCGTTTACTTCATGCCAAACCAGCCCAGCGTCAACATTGGCAAATCGCAGGCGGCGGTTACGGGATTCACTGGCCTGATCTGGATGAGGATTTGAGTGTGGAAGGACTTTTGCGCGGTTTGCCTGCTCCATCGGTCGGGGCAGGTACTCCAACTTTCATTTCAAACGTTGTTGTAAATCCCGCCACTCGACGTTCGGCACCAGTCAATACACAACGATTACGAAGCTTGGCCAAAGTATCGTCCCGCAAAAGTAACCATCAGTTGTATGAGAAAGCAATCCTATCCAAAACCAGCAAGGATTAACTGGATTTCTTGAGGGGTTCATGCACCATCTATAGTTTTCATAACATACTTTGCTCAACAGCGATGGCGGTTTGCGTACTCCGCAATTTCACATGGGCCTGTTGCTGACGGAAGTAGCGTTCATGCCATTCATCAGGGAACAGGAGCAGCGGTTCACCCTCGGGGCCGCGGGCAAGTTCCACGCCGCCGGGCAAGGCAATGTCATCAAGCGTGTCGGCCTGGGCCGGATCTTCAAACCAGCGGGCGATGGTCCAGGGTGCTGATTCCAGCCGGGAGTCAGCACCGTACTCGTTCTTCAAACGGTACTGCACAATTTCAAACTGGAGCGGCCCCACGGCGCCCAGCAGTACGACTTTTTGTTTGCGACGGGGCAGCTCAAAACGCTGCATCACACCTTCCTGCAGAAGCTGGCTGATGCCCTGATCAAAGCGTTTGAACTGGGCGGGGCTGGGGTTGTGCAGGTAGGAAAAGCACTCTGGCGGGAAGCGGGGGATTTCGTGATACACAATTTTGGGGTCCGCAGTGAACGTGTCCCCGATGCCCAGTCCGCCGGTGGTCACCATGCCCACCACATCGCCGGGAAATGCTTCCTCAATGGTTTCACGATCACGACCAAACAGTGCCTGAGCGTTGCTGATGCGCATGGAGCGCCCGGATTGCACATGGGTCACGCTCATGTCCCGGGTGAACTTCCCCGACACCACGCGGATGAAAGCGATGCAGTCCCGGTGGCGCGGGTCCATGTTGGCCTGCACCTTGAATACAAAAGCCTGAAAACTCATCCCTGGCAGGGTCAATCAGGCGATCGGTGGCTTTGCGTGCGGAGGGGTGCGGGGCGTAATCCAGAAAACTGTCGAGCATGAGTTGCACGCCGAAGTTATTCATTGCACTTCCGAAAAACACCGGCGTGAGCTTGCCTTTGCTGACCTGATCAATATCAAACTCAGCCCCAGCCATATCGAGCATGTCATTTTGTTCACGCACCGTGGCCAGCACCTCCGGCCTCATGCGATCACGGATGACCGGGTGGTCGAGGTCGCCGATTTCCACCGGAGCGCGGAATATGCCATGGTCGGTGCGCTCAAACAGATGCAACTGTTTCTGCCTGCGGTCATAGATCCCTTGAAAATCGATACCACAGCCCAGTGGCCAGTTCATGGGATAGGCATGAATGCCCAGTACATTTTCCAGATCATCGAGCAAGCCCAGCGGGTCGAGCGTGGGCCGGTCGAGTTTGTTCATGAAGGTGAAAATCGGCACACCCCGTTGCCGGCACACTTCAAAGAGTTTACGGGTCTGTGATTCAATGCCTTTGCCAGCGTCGATGACCATTACAGCTGCGTCCACTGCTGTGAGCACGCGGTAGGTGTCTTCGGAAAAATCACGGTGGCCGGGCGTGTCAAGGAGGTTGATGCGATAGCCCCGGTAGTCGAATTGCAGCACGGTGGAGCTGATGGAGATGCCTCGTTTGCGTTCGAGTTCCATCCAGTCGCTGGTGGTGGCGCGCTGATTTTTACGAGCGGTCACGGAGCCAGCCAGTTGCACCGCCCCGCCGTAAAGCAGGAGTTTTTCGGTGAGGGTCGTTTTGCCCGCATCGGGGTGGCTGATGATGGCAAAGGTTCGCCGGCGCTGAATTTCCTGCTGAATGGAAGGCAAGACTACATCTCATGAGTGTCTGTGGGAGGGATTAACACGCCTGATCTTCATTGTTTGTTCAGTCCAATGAAGATCAGGATGAACGCAGTTGTGTTCACCAGCATCCTGACCTTGGCGGACCAATGTCAGGCGTGAAGCAGATGAAACTTTACTTTATTTCCCGAGCCTTAACATTCACGCCGGTTGGGGCAGGCTGCCGGGGCCGGGGCCTGTCTCTGGTTCAGGTGAGCTTGGTGTGGTGGCGCTGGTGGTTTTGTCCGCTTCCGCTTTGAGCAGGTCGCTGACCGTGGGTTTGAGCAGATTCTGCCCTTTCATCAGCCGATCCACTTCATCCTTGTTGAGCGTTTCATAACGCAGCAGGGCTTGTGCCAGACGATCCAGTTCCTCGCGATGCTCTTCGAGCATCTTGCGCGTCTGGTCGTAGGTGGTATCATGATGAGTTTGACTTCCTCATCAATGTGGCTGGCGGTTTCATCGCTGAACAGGCGATCGGGCTGTTCCCAGGGGTTTCGACTTTCGTCGGTCCCGTAAAGCAGGAAGCCGAGTTTTTCGCTCATGCCATAGCGTGTGACCATGGCCCGTGCGATGGAAGATGCCTGGCGAATGTCCATGGCTG
>JAAUTM010000148.1 GCA_012031455.1 Phycisphaerales bacterium | reverse complement strand
ATGGGAATGGATCGATAGGGATTATCACATGCTTCCTACCAAGCCAACCCTTGATGCGGAAATAAACTACGAGGACCATCCGATCAATCCATGGCCGGTTTGGAGCCCACGCAGCGGGTATTTCCGGGACCATGATGTCCGTAAACAATCGTACCGATCCGTGTTTGCGGGGGCCGCTGGTGTAACATACGGCCATCATTCGGTGTGGCAGTTCTACAGCGACAGGTATGAACCTATTAATCACCCTGATCGCTTTTGGACCGATGCCATGCACGCCCGGGCGCTGAACAGATCGGGTATCTTCGGCGTCTGATCGAATCACGGCCGATGCTGAATCGTATGCCCGATCAGTCATTTATCATTGGCGATGCCGGAACGGGCGGCGATCATGCGGTGGCAACCCGCGATGCCGAAAATATGTTTTCACCGGGTACATTTGCGTTTGTCTATCTTCCAACCTGCCGGCCGATAACCCTCAGAACGGCGCGAATGAGCGGCACAAAATTCAAGGCGTGGTACTATTCTCCTGTGAACGGTAGTGTGACGCGGATCGGTACGTTTGACAAGACCGATGAGATGACGTTTTCTCCGCAGGGAAATACTCCCGACACCGTTATTGTGCTTGACGATATGGATGCAGGATATGCTGATCCGGGTACTGCCTGTAGACAAAGCCATGGGTAAGATGTAGCATGTGACCTGCTAAAAATGATATCCTTATTGTGGAGTAATGGTATGGCCAGTAATCAGCCCAACATTCTATTTCTTTTTACAGATATGCAGCGTGCTGACACTATCCATGCGCTGGGTAATGCTGTTATACAGACTCCGAATCTGGACCGGTTGGTCAGGGAAGGGACTTCTTTTACAAACGCGTATTCTCCGTGCCCGGTATGTGTACCCGCACGCTGCTGTATGCATTACGGTTTGTATCCGCAAAAGACTGGTCTTTTTGACAACGGAAAAATGATGGAAGATAACGGCGCTTCCTATCCGCAGGTATTGGGTGAGCATGGGTATCGAACACACGCTATCGGTAAGTGCCATTTTACCCCGGAACACCGTGCACTTCGGGGATACCAATCCCGCCAAATTCAGGAGGAAATACAGTCCAAACCGGAATCCGACGATTACATTGCCTGGTTGCGGGACAATAATTATGACTATTATGAATCACACGGTGCTCGTGGTGAAATGTACTATATTCCCCAAATATCTTCGCTTCCGGCACATGCGCATCCGACGCAGTGGATTGGAGACGAATCAGTCCGCCATATTCGTGAAAACAGCGGAAAAGGCCAGCCGTGGCTTCTGTTCTCGAGCTTCATTCATCCCCATCCACCCTTAGCACCACCCAAACCCTGGCATCGGCTCTATCGCTCGCCGGACATGCCGATGCCGATTGTTCCAGAGCATAGCCAGGAGCTTCAGGTATGGATCAATCGTAATCAGAACCGATATAAGTATCGTGACCGTGGTATCGATGACAACCTGGTGCGATTGATTAAAGCATATTATTACGCTTGTATATCTTTTGTTGACTACCAGATTGGCCGCATAATGCACGAGCTGGAAGCCACCGGTCAGTTGGAGAACACACTCGTGCTCTTTGCATCGGATCATGGTGAGTTTCTTGGTGATCTTAACTGTTTTGGCAAACGGAGCATGCATGATGCATCAGCTCGTGTTCCTATGATCATCCGTTTTCCGCAGCGGTACCCGGCTGGAACGCGCTGCGACACGGCAGTGTCTCTGGTTGATATATATCCCACAATACTTGCAGCTTGTGGTATTACTCAACAGAATATTAAACTTGATGGAATCGATGTTGCATCGGTGGTGTCAGGTGCTCAAGATCGCCGCACTGTCTTTTCGCAGTTCCGTACCGCAGCCGAAGGTATTTACATGGCGGTCAACCGCGATTGGAAATATGTGTATTCGGCGGGTGATATCAAGGAATTTTTCTTCGACCGCCAAAGCGATCCACAAGAATTGATCAATCTGGCCAAGGTGCCAAAGTACGATGCGATCAAAATGGAAATGAAAAACGAACTATTACGGTTCCTGCAGGCTAACGGCAGAACAGACGCCTATTCTGTCAATGGGGCGAAACTGGACTGGCAACAATACCCAAAAATTAATGAAGATTACTTGAAAAATCCCGATTCGAACCTGATCTTCCAGGATTATCCCAGTTATCCGACAAAGCTACCTGGATACATCGCTCCTGAAACAAGACGGCGCATAGATTGATGCTGAACCCTTGAAGTTGTTTGAGGCCACCCTTCATTTTTTCTTGTCATAATGGAGTAACTTGAGTATATTGTTTTAAAAGCAAAATAACGCCGAACAATCGTCGTCAGCATACCGGTATGCCCCTGCCAATTCATGGCGTTGGGCAACCAAGAATAGGGAGATAGATGTCAATCCTATCAAGGCGTGAATTCATGAAACCGTTTCTGCAGCGATACCCACGATTGCCCTGAGCGACCGTCTCTTTGCAGCCGAAACATCGGCCAGACGCCCCAACATCGTATTCGTCTTCGCCGATCAATTGCGTGCAGAGGCAATGGGCTGCATGGGGAACAAGCAGATCATTACCCCTCATTTGGATAAGCTCGCCAATGAAAGTCTGTTGGTGACGAACGCGATCTCAGCTCAACCGGTTTGTACACCCTACCGAAGCCATCTTTTGACGGGGCGCTATGGTCACGCAACCGGTGTGATCCAAAATGATGCGCGACTTCCCGATCACGAGGTCGTTATTTCTGAACTGATGAAGCAACAGGGCTATGCCACCGGCTACGTCGGAAAGTGGCATTTATCAGGTAACCGCGATAATCCGGTGGATGCAATAAACCGGCGTGGCTGGGATTTCTGGGCAGTGCGCAATTGTTCACATGAGCATTTCACCCCGGAATACTGGTTGAATGACTCCACCGAACCGATTCGTGTTGAAGGTTGGGAACCTGATGTACAGACGGATCTAGCGGTCGAATTCATTAAAAAGAACAAGCACACACCCTTTTGTTTGTTTGTCTCTTACGGACCACCGCACAATCCCTACAAGGCTCCCACAGAGTACCTTGAGATGTATCAAGGTAAAGAGCTAAAGGCCAGGCCCAACGTGCCCGAAGGCAGTACGGAGTCGTTGCTCGAGTATTACGCCATGACGACGAGTCTGGACAGTTGCATGGCCCGTGTGAATGAAGCATTGGCCCAGGCTGGTATTGCCGAAGATACAGTTCTCATATTCACCTCTGATCATGGCGATATGCTCGGATCACAAGGGCATACTTACAAGCAGCGGCCCTGGGAGGAGTCCATCCACATCCCCTTCATTCTTCGCTATCCTCGAAAAGTCAAAGGTGGCCAGCGTCGCGACTGGATTGTCTCTTCAGTCGATGTTATGCCAACCCTGCTTGGGTTTTGTGATATACCGGTTCCCGCCAACGTTCAGGGGATGGACTACTCAGCGACCTTTATCGGAAAGTCTGATACGGAACGGGATGCAGCATTTATCTTCAACGTGAACAAAGGAGGCGGGCCGGGAACCGACTGGCGTGGGATTCGCACCAAGGAATGGGTCTATGCTTACCACTTCTCCGGGGACTGGGTGATGTATGACCTTACCAACGATCCCTACCAGCTCAGGAACCTGATTGACGATCCCAAGTATGCTGACAAAAAGAAAGAGTTACATGAGCAGGTGGAAGCCATGCGAAAGCAACTGGGCGAATCCCGGCCTCTCAAAGGCAGACTGCCCGCCCCTATCCGACTGCCGGTTTGATTAGGTCGATTGCTACGGCAACATGTGTCGGAACAATATCCGGAGGAATTCTCGTTAAAATCCAGCACTATCTTCCAAGCCGTGTATTGGTTGCTGCCGAACTCAAGGGTGCTCCGGGATTATTTACAAATTTCCCAGTTATTGTTCCATTGAAGTACTCCGATATAATCACCCCCATAACTTTGTCAACTGGGATCGCACGAGTCGTATTGGATTCAATGGATGCATATTTACAGGGATACATAGTCGATAATAATACTGCTGGAGATACACAATGATTATCCCAAGAAATCGGGCTCTGGTAACCATATTAGTATTATCATGCAGTTTATTCCTAGGGGTATACGCAACTTTATATACCCGCGAATGGTATTCTATTATATTTATCATAATATCATCATCTTCGGTAATATTGTTGCCGGTATTGGTGATGTGGTGTATCTCAAAGTAAGGGGAGAAGAAAAGGGGATAAGTATTGCTCCGTCGCAAACCTCCATTTTAACACCTACACCATGATATCGTGTACCACCGCCCGGCGGCGGAGTTCGCGGCTGTGGGAGTGATAGTCTCGGCTGCTCTTAGCAAAAAAACATCTTATTACAAGACACGCCCTCACCCTTGCCCTCTCCCGGGGGGAGAGGGGACGAATCGCTATCCGCTACGTTTGAATTGAAGGTGCTCTAGCTCGCAAGTATCAGCGGAGAATCGTACACATAAATCATATTTAAAATTAGCGGGATAGGTCCCTGTTTGTGAGTTTGGCTTGCTGAAGTGGGTTTGGACCAAACTAATCAGGCCGTTGATTGTAGAGACATCAAATGCGCCACTGCCTGAGCGAGCATGCCCATGCCCATGGGTGAGATCACACGATAATTGCTGCGCTGCAACGCCTCGCCACCACGGTTGCTTTGGGTGATGCCACTCAGCAGACCATCGGGTGTGAGATGTTCCAGGAGTGAATTCACAGCGCGTTGCGCGCAATCTCGATATGCCATGGGCAGCAAACCTAATTTCACTCCCTGTAACATTGCGGCTGCGATGCCAGCCGAGCCAGCGGTATCCGGTCCGCAGCGTGGGTCATCAACAAATGCATGCCATAACCCTGCTTCATTCTGGTAACCCCTGATCCACTCTGCAGCGCGTACAAACTCATCGCGCAGGTCCGCTGGTGCAAGCTCAACACCGACCGCATCAAAGCTTCTGGAGAATCCCAGAAGATACCAGGCAATGCCTCGGCACCAGTTGGTAAAGCTGTGGTGCCCCTGCATATGCCAGCGTAGGTGAATACCATGCGGGTTGACCAGATGATCCCGACGTGTTCGCAGTTCACGCCAGGCCCCATGCAAACCTGCAATATCATGTCGGGTACGAGCCAGCAA
>JAAUTM010000147.1 GCA_012031455.1 Phycisphaerales bacterium | reverse complement strand
TATCGGACAATGCCTGCAAGCACTCCAGCGTAGGGGGTTGCCCGGGTTCACAGGTTGCCAACAAGCCGGGGATGATGCAAACACGGCAGCATCATACTCACAAATGGTCCGCCAAAACCCTTTGCGGAGCTTGGCCGGGGTTGCTGGTTGACGCAGTGATCGTTATTTTTGTTCGGTTGTACATAACACCCCCGACGGACTCGAAGCTGATGTATCGGGCCATCGTGAAGCCGGCATTGGCGGCGAAGGATCGGGTTGTGGCGTTGCGGCAGTCCTATGTCCACGTGGGCAAGCGGGCCTCGATTATGGCTGGTCCTCCATCTACGCCAAACCATCCGCATAACCGCGTGAGAAACAGGTTTATCAGGGACGACTACATAGTAAGGAAAAACCCAGGCATTACCGTGGGGAGGTGATGCCTGGGTTGTGTAATTCTTGCCGATCTATCAATCACTGACACTGGCTCGTAGCTCCGCATGCCAATGCGGGGTAATCTCATACGATAACTTGCCACCTCGCCAGTACCTCACAAACTCACCCCAATCACCCTGCACGCCGCCGACCCAGCAGCATGGTTCCACCAACGGCCAGCAGCAGCATGGTGGTGGGTTCGGGGATATTGGTGATGGTGATAGCCTTCCATCCACCGCCGCATTCACATCGTAAGCAATGTGCCAGCGAAGCCATTGAACCAGTTGATGGTGCCAAACTCACCCGTGCGGGTACCGGTGTAGCGGATGATCTGGTAAACATCCGTAAGTTCGCCATAAGGACCGGGCAGGCCCAGCAGGTTGAGTGTGCCATCGAGGAACAGGTTGCCATGCACGATGAGCTGGTCGTAGTGCGTGCCAGCCACGGGGGCGCCGTTGGCATTACCACCGATTTCAATTTCGATATTGCCGGTGGGGGTCTGTATGAATCGTGTGCCGTACCAGGAAGCAGCAATGGTCATGATCCCCGCGGAGTTGCCGGGACTCAGGGTGCCTGCATTTTCAACTCGCAAGCCACCACCGTTGGCAAAGCCAAAGTAGCTCACATGATTAAGCTGGCCGTTGCCCGAAAGCGCCCCACCCTGCTGAACATTCACCGCATAAGCATTGAGATTTCCATGGTTCACAACCGACCCACCATCAGCGATGGTGAAGCTGGTTTGTGAGTTGCTTTGGCCCACGATGATGGATGACAAAGTGGGGATCGTCACCGCAGCCCCCAGCACCTGGCCTTGGCCGATGGTCAGCCCTTGGTAGTTCACCTGCAGGGTACCGCTGATGTAGTGGATGCCGCCGCCCAGTTCGCCAATGTAGCCAGTGTTGAGTGACCCACCCTGAATATAAACATTGCCGCCGCTATGGAGGTTGAGGGTTGATCCTGACATAGACCAACTGGCACCATTCTGGACATAGATGTTGGCCATGCCGCCATCCGTGACCCCGTCACCACCGACGTTGGCATTGAAGGTGTACAACGAGGCGTTATTGACAGTGACGTTGGCCACGGAACCGGGGTTGGCGGCAAAATAGGCCGTGCGCAGATAAGCATATCCACCACTAAGCACATTCAGGGTGGCCTGTCCCTGATCGCCAATGTAGGCGGAGGTGAACGTTTCAAGATAGCCAGCGGTAGTACCATCACCGACATTGATGGCACCCATGCTGCCAGCATTCTTGCCGACGTAAATGGTTCCGTAGGAAAGCACTCCGCCGCTGTTCCAATACTGAGGGCCCATTAAAGGACATTTCGCCATTACCATCCTGTCCGACCACCAGGCCGAAGCCGTAATTGGTGACATTGAGTCGGGTACCAGCACCCAGGGCGAAGTTGTCCCCCAGGAAGAAGCTGGGATTGACACTGTCCACCACCGCATCCTGCTGACGAAGGTTCAGGGTGCCAGCCGTGAAATTAAACGAACCCGTGCCTACCTTCTGCATCTGATTGACCGTCAGAGTACCCCCAGTCAGGTCCAGCATGGCGTTATCGGCAATAGTCAGCAAGGGCATTGATTTCCAGAAGCTTACTGCCGTCAATATCCAGATCGGGGCCCAGTGCGGTACCAGTATCCAGAGTTTGATTGCTGCGTAGGTAAAGGTTTCCGGAGTTGTAGGCGAAATCGGGGGTTGGTCCGTGGGTGAACGTGCCGGTGCCATCGTCCTTGAGAATATCGTTAAGCCGTAGGAAGCCACCATCGAGAATCACCCGGCTGCCATTCCAGATACGCATGTTGGAATAGTCATAGTTGACACTGGCATTCTTATATATCGTGAAGATACCGGTGCCCCCGGCTGTGGTGTCCGTACCGCCTACCACCAGTTCATTACCACTGGAATATTGATTGATACTGTTGTAGACAGAACCATCGGGTTTACCAACGCTGACGGTGAAGGTGCTGCCGACGTTTCGGCCAAACTGGGCTCCTTGAGAGCTCATCGTGCCGCTGCTCAGGTCCATCAAACCAAAATCCACATCACCGACGATGAGTTTGCCACCGGTTACCCGAATGCTGGTGCTGCCGGGGTTGACCAGTTCCGGGAGTTGTCCGGTGATCGGATCGATGATCAGATCATCGCCGGAAAGCTGGAAGGTTCCACCCAGCAGTTCGAAGTTACCGCCGGGTTCAATTACAAGGCGACGGGTGGTGAAGCTGCCGCCGTTGACCTTGAGCGTGGCCCCGCTTTTCACAGTGGTCAAGCCATTAGGATAGACATAAGTACCCAGATTGGGGTCGTAAATGCTGTAACTGTTCACATTCAGCGATTTGCCATTGACAAGATCGACAAAATTGCCCAAGAGATTGTCGTTGTCGATAGTCACATTGGCATCGGTTAGGTTGAGGTCGCCGCTGATGAAATCAAAGTTGGCAGGGGTGAAGATACCTGTACCATCATCCTTGATGATATTCTGTGTGTTCAGTGTTCCGCCATTGAGTATTATCTGGTGATTGTCCCAGATGCGAACCACGCCGTCATAGACATTCACTGCCCCGTAGTCATTAATTGTAAGGATTGCAGAATTGGCGCCGAAAGAGGCGAACTCGTCGCCTCCCAGATTGATATCATCATTGTTAATAGACAGCGTGGAGTAATAGGAATTACCTGAAACAGTGACCTTGCCGATACCACCGTTGCCTCCGCCGATGGTCATTCTAGCCGCATCAACATAGCCTGAGAAAATCTGCAACTCGCCGTTGCCGCTCTCGCCTACCGTCAGGTGGTTGTTGGAGACAGACAGCCCCCTGCGGGAGGGGGTCAATCCATAATCATTGATGATGACATTATCACCAATAGGAAGTGATCCATTGATCGAATCAATGACAAGATCGTCGGCTGTCAGTTCAAAGTAGCCATCTTCCCAGTTGAAGAGGCCATTGGGATCTACGATCAGGCTTCCGGTGCTGAAACGACCGTTATCGAGAATATGCAACTCAGCGCCATCCGCCACCGTGGTGGTACCGTAGATACGCACCGAATTATTATAGTTATAATAGCCATTGGGGTCCTGCACAGTGAGTTTACCGAAGCTGGCACCCACATTCAGATTACCGTTGCGCAGTTCCAAACCGGTCAGCAATGTCACATTCGGGTCTTCAGCATGGAAATTGGATCCGCTGGGATCTACCAGAATGGTATCACCGAATAGCTCACCCGCTGCAATGGTCAGATCATCATTGCTGATGATCAGGTTGATACCAAAGATGGAGAAGTCGGCATTGGGATCAATATTAAATGAACCCACTGCCAGGGTGCCAAAGTTCTCGCCACGGTACCGGCCATACTGATTGACGGTGAAGGTGCCGCCGACAATCAGATCGGAGTAGTAGTTCTGAGTCAACTCACCGGTGAGCGTGGCATTGGTGCTGGTTGTTGAACCGATGGTCAGGTCACCGCCGATCCACACGCCGCCGTAGTTATCGATATCCAGCGTATTGGTAAAGACGGTGTCGAAAGCACCTAAGTTCACATAGTTACTGATGACGATACCACGATAAAAATAATTATCATAGTTATAGTTGTACTCGCTGTTGGAATTACTGACTTCGACGTGCCCGTCTGCACCGATGGCATTGCCGCCGATGAACATATACTGGGTTTCGACACCCTGTGTGTAGTTGCCGACCACCAGATGGCCGTAGCCCGTGTTGCCAACGATGATCTGGCCGTTGGGTACGTTGATATAGTTGAAGTTGTAATCGATGAAGTTACCGGGGTTGTTCGGGTCTTCACGCTGGAAGCTGCCATCGACATAAACTTCCGAGCCGAATTGGTAGGCACTGGGATCGATAACCAGGCTGTTGATGGTGTTGAGTTGGAAGTTGGCATTATAGAAACGGAGGTTGGCTGGGTTAGCATCGAAGGTGTTGATATCGTCGGCTTCGATCAGTCCTCCATAGTAGTAGTAACCACCATACATATCGATATCGACCATCGCGCCGGAGCCGAAGGTGAGGGCATTGCCCACGATGAGCCGTCCGCCGCCTTGTACCGTGAGATACCCCGTGCCGCCGTTGTTGCCGACGGATAAGAAGTTGTTGACCGACAGTTCGCGGATACTGCCACCGTCACTGATGGTGATGTTGCTGCCGAAGGGATTGGACTCGTCCGCACCGATGTTATTGTCATAGTTATCATCCACAATCACTTCGAAGGTATCCGTGAGAGTGATGTAGGCATCGGACAGGTTGAGGGAGCCTTCGCGGAGGATACGCCCAGCCGTCAGGTATGAGTAATCCGTGACACTGACACTGCTGGAACTGTGGATGTAAAGTAGGCCATCGGTGGTGAAGTTGCTGTAAGGGCCGATGTTCAAATCCGAGAAGCCGCCTTCGGTGAACCCATCGCCACCAACAAAGACATCGCCCATGACATACAAGGTGCTGCTGTAACCCATGAAAGGGTCGCCGATATTGAGTCTGCTTCCGTCGGAGCCGAGTTGGCGACCAATGAAGACATCGCCGTACACTTCGGATTGATTCCAACCCCCGAGGGTGAATTCTCCGATGAACGTATCACCCACAGTTAAATCGCCGTTGGTACCGAATGATTGACCGTTTTCAAGAACCTGTCCATTGTAAAAGGGAGCCGTGGAATTACCATCTTCGATGATAATGTTATTAACCAGATTCAGGTGACCATCCTGCCAGTCAAAGATTCCGCCAGATGACAAATCCAACGCACCAATCTCCAGACTACCGC
>JAAUTM010000146.1 GCA_012031455.1 Phycisphaerales bacterium | reverse complement strand
GGTCAAGCCCCAGACCCTTGCTCGCTTTGAAGGCAAAGCCAAACGAGTGCTCGACCACCGCCGGGAGAAGGGGTTGATTTGAAGTTTAGGTTGGTGTCTGTATCCATTAAGAGCCTATCCGAAAACCGATGAATGTTGATAGACGATGATACCGCAGGCCAGATGGAGCATGCCTTGATAGTAGAGATCATCTTTCTCCCAGCGGATCAGGATACGTCGGAAGCGGTTGAGCCAACTGTGCGTCCGCTCCACCACCCATCGTCGGGCTTTGTGCCTGGGTTGACGTTTCTTGTCCATCACTTCCTCCCCTCGGCTGCGGATGTGGGCCTGGAAGCCGAAGAGTTCGCACAGCTCACGGATGATCGGGTAGTCGTAGGCCTTGTCCAGACACAGGCCCTGAGGTTTCCTGGCGGTGGGTTTGGGACGATCAATGGGCAGTGACGCCAGAGCGTCGAGGGTCTGGCCGAACAGGCACATGTCATGCACGTTGGCCCCGTCCACCACCACGGCCAGCGGGATGCCACGAGCATCGACAAGCATACTGCGTTTGGTGCCTGTTTTAGCCCGATCCGTGGGGTTTGGCCCGGTCCCTTTTTCCCCCCAGCGGAGCCTTGGTCATGGCGCCGTCCATCGATAGAAAACTCCAGTCAATGCCCACGAGTTCATCGTATTCCTCAATGCCACTGTGGAAGAAACGCTCGAAGGTGCCATCCTTGACCCATTGGCGAAAACGATCATTGGCGGTGGAGGAGGGACAGATGCCCGTGGCCGAAAGGGCGTTCCACTGACAGCCGGTGATCAGGACGAAGAAGATGCCGTCCAGACACTTGCGATCATCGGTGCGTGGTCGTCCGCCTCGGCTGGGGTCCCTGTTTACCGGCAGTGCGATACAAACCCGGAACTTCTCCCACAATTCATCGGAAACGATAAAACGCGACTTGGCCATGGTGCCTCCCTGCACAGGCGGAATTGCCATGACCTATATCGGCAGAATCATCAGTATTCGGATAGGCTCTTACCAACCAATCGAATTGCCCCATAGGCATTGAATATGCCAGTTCGGCGCTGATCAATAATATTGCCAATCTTGGCCATGGCAGGATCAATGACAAACTCAGGCTACACTGGGCATTTAAGACTTGGAATGCTGAGGGACAATGGAAATCGGGAAAACCCTCCGACCTTGGCTGGGCGGAGAATGGTAACTTCCCCGTGACCGGTATCTTTCATTCGAATATCGGATCATTATCCAGCAACAATGAACTTCCTTTTGCAATGGTGGAGAACGTAGCGGCCAACATCACCTGGTCCTGGCAAATCGAACACTCGGGGTCCTGGTACTGGGAAATGGGAGCATATCAGGGTAACTCGCCTGAAAATAACAATCAGATTCCCCATACCTATATTTATGCAGGAGGACCCCGACAATCGCCACCATCATGCATGGAAGCTGCTTTCCCCTGGTGAGGTTTACGAAACAGTTCCGGTGGCCATAGCCTGCGTGAAAGGCGGCTTTCCCGAAATTGTGGAGGAAATGACTCGCTATTCGCAGGCTGGCATGTCTCAAGCACCATGATGATAACATCAAATGTCCTGTGATATTCAATGATTATATGAATTGTATCGAAGCCGATCCGACGACCGAGAAGGAAATACCTTTAATCAATGCGGCATCGCAGGTTGGTTGCGACTATTTCGTGATGGACGCCGGTTGGTACGCCGAACCTGCTGAGAAGTGGTGGGACAAGGTCGGAGTCTGGCAGCCCAATCAACAACGCTTTCCCAATGGTATCAATGAAGTATTCGAGATGATCAGGGCCAAGGGGATGATCCCCGGTCTTTGGCTGGAAATCGAACGGGTTGGAGCCAAGTCCGCTCTGAAGGATAAGCCAGATTCATGGTTCTTCATGCAACATTGCCAGAGACTCCAGATCAACTCAAGCTACTTTCTTGATTTCCGTAACCCCGAAGTGATCGATTATGTCAACAGTGTCATTGACCGCCTGTTGACCAACTATCATCTTGGCTACCTCAAGCTGGATCACAATTCAAGTACTTTTATGGGGAATGATTTTGCTGCATCCAGCCCCGGGCAGGGACTGCTGGAACATCAAAGAGCCTATTTACAATGGATTGAATCCGTGCAAAGCAGATACCCCGATCTGGTTCTGGAAAATTGTGCCAGCGGGGGTTGTCGAATGGATTATGCCATGCTCTCCCGAAAGCAACTCCAATCATCCAGCGACCAGACTGATTACCGAAAGTATCCCTCCATCATCGTTGGTACCATGGCCGCGGTTCTCCCGGAGCAATTGGCGGTCTGGTCTTATCCTCTCAAAAGCGGAGATACGAAAGAGGCATCCTTTAACATGGTCAACAGTATGTTGGGGAGAATCCATCTTAGCGGGCAACTTGCCGACCTGAGCCCGGAGTGTGTTGCGCAGGTTCATCAAGGGATCACAATATATAAAACCGAAATCGCACCGATCCTGCATGCCTCAATCCCGTTCTTTCCCCTGGGGATGTCCGCAATCCATGATGAATATTCACCCATTTGCCTGGGAATCACATCGGAATATGCTGACTACTATGCCGTTGGCGACTACAAGGCGAATCTTCAGTAACCATCCCGCTTCGAAGGAACTGTAAAACTCACATTTTATACCCCACAGGGATGAATATTCAGCTCGAACAAGGCTTGGATCGATTTACTATCAAACTTCCCGAAGTTCATTCCGCTGCAATAATCAAAGTCGATTGCAGAAAATAAACTGCAAGATATACAAACGCAGAGCAATTTCAGTACAACTCCAGCGTCTTGCTAGCCTTCTCCCGGATGGACTCGGCCCCCTCTCCCCGATGGAAGAGGGGGCACGCCGATACAGCAAACAGTCGAATTGCTTTATTGATTATTAATCAGCCAGAGTTCGGCCTTGGCGTCATTGGAGGGTGGAGCTGGCAGTACCTGCCCCAACGGGTAGGCGACATCGGTGCGTTTTTTGTTGGTGACATGGCCATCGTAGTGCTGAATATTCATACCATTATCATGCCGGTAGGCTGGCACTCCGCCAGGATTGCCTGGAGGTATCACTTCACCGATGTACCCATCCGATGAGTTCGAAGCCGCACGCAGAAACCAATCCAGCGCATCTCCGGTCTGCATCACGGAAGAAGGTTTAGGAACCTGAGATACTCGGGCACCGGAGATATCCTTTGTCGTGCTGGAAAGTGGGAAGTTGAGGGTAGCATAGTTGGCACCATAGCTTCGAGCGATACTACCCATGCCTTCTGCGCCAACAATAGGTGTTGCGGGAATGGCTAGCGTTGCCATGGGGCAAAGAACACCACGACGAATATAGGCACCACTGACCACCGTGGTATTCATATATTCCATGAAGATGTTGATGGAATACCAGTTGCGTGCCGATGTGTGGTTCATTACCTGACCAGGCGCTACCACCCGAATCGGCAGGTACCATTGGTTCCAGTCGTTGACATAAATACTGCTCACGACACCAAAGGATTTAAGATTGTTCTTGCATTGCGTGGCCTGTCCGGCTTCCCTGGCTTTGGCCAGGGCGGGCAGCAGAATCGCCACCAGCAGGGCGATGATCGAAATCACCACCAGCAGTTCGATGAGAGTGAAGCCTTGTTGGGCGAAGCGGTTGGATCGGATCGAGGGGTTCGTTCGAGTGTTCATGGGTGCATCCTTTCTCAAGAGAGTTCGTTCCATATGATTCGTGATGTGCAGGCACGGTGACAACCATGCAGTTTTCTATGATCATTGACACCATCAAACTGAGTCTTCTGCGTTCGGGTTTTAGTGGGTCACAACCTGAGCCGCCAGATCACGCAGGTTGCTGATGGCTTCACGTTGCAGTTTGTTCATCTCGCTCAATGATGCGGGCGATCAGGATGATTGCGGTTGGTCAGCACCAGCACGAATATCTTCTTTTCAGGGTCGATCCAGACGGAGGTGCCGGTGTTCCCGCCGTGGCCGAAGGCTTTCTTGCTCATGGTTTTGGAGGATTCGTTGACATTGGTCTGCCAGCCAAAGCCGAAGCCGGTGAGTTCGGGCATAAAAGGCTTGGTGATGTCATCAATCACCTTTTCCGAGAGGATGCGTTTACCCTTCCAGACACCGCGGTTGAGCATCATCTGACAGAAATTGGCAAGGTCCGCAGCGGTGGTGTACAGCCCGGCACTGCCGATGGCCCGACCGGCATCCCGGGTATCCATCGCGTGGCTGATCCAGGCCTGAGGTCCATGATGGCCCGCCACCCGCTTGCTCGGCTCGACCTGATTGAAATACGACTCGTGCATTTCCAGCGGCTCGAAGATTTCCTTCTTGCAGAACTGGTCGAAAGGCATCCCGCTCTGACGCTCCACGATGTGGGCCACCACGATCAGATTACGGCAGGCATAGGCAGACTTGGTTCCCGGAGGACTCGTGGCATCAAACTTGAGCAACTGACGAAATAGCTCATCCCCCTTGAATTCGTGGTTGTCACCACCCACCCGTGGCCAATCAAGGAACCCGGAAGTGTGCGAGGCCAGATGGCGAAGGGTGAGGCTTTCCACCCCTTTGCCGGTGTAATCCGGGAGGTACTTGAGCATCAGGGCATCGGGGTCAAGCTGGCCACGATCCATCAGGATGGCGGCTGCAGTAGCGGTGCATACCGCTTTGGTGACGCTGGCCATGTCGAAGATAGAATCCTTGAGCATGGGGTAACGTTCCGGGCTGATCAGAGCATCGCCAAATGCTTCGTGATAGAGAATCTTGTCGGCTGTCCCGACCATCACCATGCCCCCAAAGAAACGCCGCAGATCAATCTCTTTCTTGAGAGCTTCGCTGATCGATTTGGCGCCATCATCGGTCATGGTTTGTGCCTGTGTGGTGTTCAGAACAAAGGTAGTCATCAGCAAAACCAGTGTAGAAAGAAAGATGATGGAAAAACGACGAGAGATGGCGGCAAGACATGGCATAAGTAGTTTCCTTACAAGATTATCAAACGGCCGCAATGAACGGATGGTTATGATTTTGAATCCAAGGCCGACTGAAGCGTTAAGGCCACAGTCGGCTAGCGAAGGCTCTGAAAAGTCCCTCTCCCCTTGGGAGAGGGTGGCCGAGTCTTCGAGGCCGGGTGAGGGCCGGTGAAGATAAGGCCTTGAAATTTCGAACGACCAACCGCTCTTCCGCC
>JAAUTM010000145.1 GCA_012031455.1 Phycisphaerales bacterium | reverse complement strand
CCCAACGCCCACGAAGTACACCCCGTCGTGCAGCGCCACGTTGCCCACGAAGAAGCCCTGCATGTGGTCGATGAACGCCAGGTGGCGCAACCAACGCCTGCAACTCGGGTGAACCCATCGCCTGGCTCAACGCCGACACGATCAGCATCGAGAACAGCGTCGCATAGGTCAGCACCGCCGACACAACTTGCGAATCCGTGCCCGCCGAAAACGCGATGCCGACGGCCGTGTAGGCCCCCGCCGCCAGCATCAACGCCGCCACGCATCCGGCGACCACGGGCCAGTCGGGATCGCTGATCCATTCGGTGAGCAGCGCGAACACCAGCGTCAGCGGCGGGCCAGCCCTTCCATTTTCGAGGTCAGCTTCCAGTCTGCTGATTCATCCTGCTTCACGCTCATGCGCCAGAACCACAGACCCATGGCCGACCACAATCCCAGATACACAATCCAGCGCCCTACGAAAAACATCGGGTTGAGCCAGGCTCGTTTTTTGAGCGTCATCTCATCCAGTTGCTGATGCGTGTAACCGCGTTTTGCTTCCCCGTGGGCGTTGGCCGAGGCGTGAAGCTGAGGCGATTCATCATGCACGCCAGCCTGAATAGTTGGATGCGTTTGGTCGCCGGGGCTTGCGGTGTTGTGGTGGTCATCTTGCGTAGCGATTAGCGGCAGGGGTGCTTCATGATGTTCCACCCTGGCTGAGAGCGGTTGTGCCCAGGGATAAATTTCACCATGCCCCAGCAGCACGCTGGTGCCGATGGGGATGAACATCACTGCCACCAGGCCCATGTTGGCAGCCAGGGCTTCGGGCAAACGACGAAGCAATACCGACCACCCGGAACGGAACAGATGCTGAATCAGAACGAAGAATAATCCGCCCAAGGACAGCGATAGCACAAACGCAAAGGCCACGAGGTACGCCAGCATGAACCAGCGCAAGCCGTCCTCCGTAAGCATGAGGTGCGCCACCGCGGCCACCGTGCCGACCACCGTCAGCCCGACACCCATGCGGATGATCGGCCCGCGCAGTTCGCCAAGCTGGCTGCGATAGTTTTCAGGTTGTGCCGAGCCATGCGCTGCCAAGTTCTGTCTCCATTATTCCTGAATCAGGTCATTTTCGCCGCAGAGAACGCAGAGATCACAGAGAAGAATCATGAACCATCCGAGTCACTCACTGATACGAATACTATTCGTTGAATAACTGCTACCTGTTGCTTAACTCACTGACAATCCCAAATTCGAAATTCGAAATTCGAAATTCGAAATATTCTCTCACCGCATCTTGTCCCGTTCCTCCGCAGGAACCTCTTCGAGTGTCGCATGTTGCGAACGTTGCAAAGCACGCACATAGGCCACGATCGCCCAGCGGTCGGCAGTGTCGATTTGTGAACCGTAGGCAGGCATGTTGCGGATGCCGTTGCGGATGGTGTTGTAAAGGTGACCATCAGCCCGGCCACGGATTTCTTCGGTGTGCAGGTTCGAGGCAGGGACCCACTTGGGTTCTTCCTTTTCAATTGCCCGCTGGTTGATAGGCCCGTTCCCGTAACCATCCATCCCATGACAGGTGGCACAGTAAACCCCATATAGTTTTTGCCCGCGTTGGACGAAGCGGGTGTCGATGGTCAGTTGTTTGGGGAAGCTGGTGAAGTACTGGATTTCCACGCCACCCTGATTGTTGGTATTGCGGTTAAAACCGCGCTCGAGGTGGTCATCATCCGCAAGCATCCCGCGGGCCACGGTGCCGGGGGGCTGCCACTCGCATTGCCCGGCCATCGACAAACACTGAATTTGCACTTTGCGTGTTGTACCGAGGCTGGTTGCCCATGTCCTGAAAAATATGAACCCTGGGTTTGTCTTTCTTACTGAACCGGGCCTGGGCGATGATCGCCAGCGGTACGAACGAAACCGCCACCAGAATCGCCAGGATGCTTACCATCCAGAACGGTGGAGCACCCAAACGCAGCTCGGCCTTGAGCCGGGCGGGCGTGGGGATCGGAAAGCGTTCTTTCAAGCCTTTACTCATGCGTGCATCCGAGGTCCATCAAGCACCCAGGCATGGCCATGCCTGGGCTTTGCATCATTGATCCTGGGTGTCTTCCATCACGTTTTCAATCGCGCTGGCACCGGTTTCCTTCAGCAATGCCTCAGTCCCGGTGGTGTCGAATTTCGGGTCGGTTGTTTCAATCACAATGAAGAAACGGTCGTTGGTCACCCGCCTGAAGCGCGGACTGCGGTGCAGCGGGTGATACAACATCGGCAGTTTGTTAAGTGCGAACATGCCCATCACTGTTCCCATCGCAGCCAGCAAGACGGTGGTTTCAAAAACGATGGGAATGTTGGCCGGGAGGCTGATCATGGGCTTGCCGCTGATGAGAAATTCGTAACCCTGGAAGCTGGCGAAGATGCCCGGCATGGTCCAGCCGTTGATCCAGATCACCAGAAACAACCCGCCAACAAGCCCCGCTATGCCGTGCATTAGGGTGATGAGCGGCAGGATGGTGGGTTTGATGCCCATGGCCTTGTCCATGCCATGCACCGGGAAGGGGGTGTGCACATCCCACACCGTGTAACCCGCATCGCGCACCTTCACCGCAGCCAGCATCACGCTGTCCACGTTGTCGTACTCAGCCAGCAGCGCAAACGGTTTTTCCGTAGGCTCCTGAGGCATCGGGTTGTTGGTCGTTTGGGTCGTCATGTAAGTGCTGTGCGAACTGTCTGGTATCTATTTTTCTTTCGATTCGGATCTTGTTGCTAGGTGCTAGGTGCTGGGCAGATTTTGTTTGAATAAAATTTTCCCAGCCCCCATCACCTATCTCCCAGCTCCATGTTCCTCTTGTTCCGGGTCCGGTTGGTAATCAAAACGTTCGGGTCCATGTTTGGCGTGGGCCGCAGGCATCACGGTTTTCACCTCGGCCATGGCCACCATGGGGAGGAACCGGCAGAACAGAAGGAACATCGTGAAGAACAAACCGAAGCTCCCGGCAAACATGCCGATGTCCACCCACGTCGGTTTGAACATCGCCCATGATGAGGGGAGAAAATCCCGGTGCAGGCTGGTCACGATGATCACAAACCGCTCAAACCACATGCCCACGTTGACGAAGTTGGCCACGATGAAAAGCACCCACAAGTTCTGACGCAGAGGCTTGAACCACAATAGCTGCGGGGCGGCGACGTTGCAGGTGAACATCACCCAGAAGGCCCACCAGTAAGGCCCCAGAGGACGGTTCATGAACACAAACTGTTCATAGTGATGCCCGCTGTACCAGGCGGTGAAAAACTCGACGGTGTAGGCATAGGCCACGATCAGCCCGGTACCCAGCATGACCTTGGCCATGTTATCCAGGTGGCGGGGGGTGATGATGTCCTTAAGGCCAAACCACTGGCGGGCGGGGATGGCCAGGGTCAGTACCATGGCGAATCCGCCGAACACGGCCCCAGCGACGAAGTAAGGCGGGAAAATAGTCGTATGCCAGCCGGGTAACTGACTGGTGGCAAAATCAAAACTCACCACGCTGTGCACCGAGAGCACCAGCGGTGTCGCCAGAGCAGCCAGCAAAAGGTAAGCGCGTTCGAAGCGATGCCAATGACGGTTGGAGCCGGTCCACCCCAGGGCGAAAAGCCCGTACAAAAACTGTTTGGTTTTGCTGGTGGCCTTGTCACGCAGGGTAGCAAGGTCGGGGATCATGCCCACGTACCAGAACACAGCCGACACCGTGGCATAGGTGGATACCGCAAACACGTCCCACAAGAGCGGACTGCGGGCCTGCGGCCACATGGCCATCTGATTAGGCATGGGGCCAAGCCAGTACGCCAGCCAGGGGCGGCCAATGTGAATGGCGGGGAAAATGCCCGCACACATCACGGCGAAAATCGTCATCGCCTCGGCAAAACGGTTGATGCTGGTACGCCAGTTCTGGCGAAGCAAAAACAAGATCGCGGAAATCAGGGTGCCAGCATGACCAATGCCCACCCAGAAACGAAGTTGGTAATGTCAAAGGCCCAGGCGACCGGGTTGTTGTTGCCCCACACGCCTACCCCGGTGGTGACCAGATAACCGAATGGTCAGGCCCAGTAAACCCAGCAGGTTCAGCGAGAAGAACATGGCCACATACCACTGCCAGGGCGTTTTGCGCAGCGCCAGGGTGGTCACCTTGTCGGTGATGGTGGTGAAGGTGTTGTCACCAAGGATCAGCTCTTCGCGATGACGGGGATCATCGCTGAGGTTGCTCACCGGGTCCGCTCCGTGAGGCTGGTGCAGCAGGTCGTTTTGTGAACTGAGTGTGGTCATGTTGCCGCTTGTTATCTCAAATCATTTTCAACCGGAAATCATCGTTAAGTTCATCAGAGCCACGAGCGGAAGCGAGTGGTATTCATTTATGGAACCGCTCACTTCCGTTCGCGGCTCTGACAAACCAGTTTCGTTTGCGACTCTGACAATTCGAAATCCGAAATTTCGATATTCGAAATTCTTCACACCTGCACCGCGGGGTTGCGCACCTTGGCAAGGTACTTGGTTCGGGGGCGGACGTTGAGTTCTTCCAGCATGGCGTAACTGCGATGCTGTTTGTGGATCTGAGACACCCGACTTTGGGGATCGTTGAGGTTGCCAAAGACGATGGCCTGCGTGGGGCAGGATTGCTGGCAGGCGGTCACGATTTCCCCATCCTGCACCAGATCGGTGCTGCGGTTGCTTGAGCATGCTGGACCTTGGCATCGATTTTCGCTGCACTGATACGCTGGGTGCATAGGTGCATTTTTCCATCACGCCACGCATGCGAATCGTGACATCCGGGTTGAACACCATGCGTTTGATCTGATCGACAGTGTTGAGCTGCTGATCGGGGATGTTCAAAAACGGAGGAGTATCGTTGCCGGGCAATTTCGGGTCACGGGCGTGCCAGTCAAAGTAATTGAAGCGGCGTACTTTGTAAGGGCAGTTGTTGGAGCAGTAGCGGGTGCCGATGCAGCGGTTGTACACCATGGTGTTGAGGCCTTCGGTGTCATGCACCGTGGCTGCCACCGGGCATACCTGCTCGCAAGGGGCGTTCTCGCAATGCACACACATCATCGGGGTGTAAACCGTCTGCACATCCTGCAAAACTCGGCATCCCCCTTGAAATAGCGGTCGATGCGCAGCCAGTGCATCTCGCGGTTCATGGCCACTTCAACCTTGCCGACGATGGGCACGTTGTTTTCCGCCTGACATGCAATGACGCAGGC
>JAAUTM010000144.1 GCA_012031455.1 Phycisphaerales bacterium | reverse complement strand
ATGAGGTATTGCGCCATCCAGAGGGTGCAGATGAACCAGGGGTTGCCGGGCACGGCTGGATCGTTCCCATCGTGGACACGGTGATAGGTGTCGCCCTCAAAACGGGCCATGCCGCCCACAGGTGTGCGTATCCATAAACCGGATTTGACCGCATCCATGGTTTTGATGATGCGCGGATCATCAGGCGAAAGCAGACCAAAGACGGCCAGGGCATAGAGCGAACTGTCGAGGATGGGGTCGTACTCGAATTCCAGAGCGGAGGAGGTGGATGGGTCCGAGGGATCGCGGAGGGAAGCGGGGGTGAGGAAGCCATCGAAGATGTCGGCATGATCGGGGCCGGGGGTGCGGCCAGCCATGACATCGGCCATGAGCCGGGCGGTGCGGGCATGATCCAGCGGGACGATCCTGCGCAGGAAACGATCCTGTTCATCCGACCAGAAATGCTTGACAAAAGCTTCCTTCACCTGGGCGGCAGCGGTGGCGTAAGCGTCAGCCCGGCGGGTGTCGCCGAAACAGGTGGCAAACTGCCAGGCGGCCTGTAAACCGGCATAAACCGTGGCCACGGTGAAGGCGTGTACGCCCCAGGAATCTTCCCACAGGTTGTAACTGGGCAGGGGCAGATGCGTGTCAGGATCGCGGAAACGCACCAGAAAATCAGCAGCAGGGAGAATCAGTGACAGCCAGAGCGGGCGAACGAATTCGATGTCACGGTAGAGCACGTAATGTCGCCAGAAAGCCCAGACGACCAAGGCTGTTTCATCTTCCTGAATGGGCAACTGGGGGCGACCCAGACTGATCCAGGGGTGCCAGCTCGATGCAAGGCTGCCATCGGGGTTGTACTTGTGAAGGAAGTAGCCCTGTTCGGTGATGAGATGGGCACAGAGGGAGTAGAAAGAGCGGGCGACATCAGGGAAACCAGCATCATCGAGAGCGGCGGCTACCAGGGCACCATCGCGTGGCCAGAGGTAGCTGTAGGTGTCTCGCTGGAACTGCATGATATCAGTGTCGTTGGCGGCGATGATGGCCCCGGAGTTGTCAATTTGAGAACGCATGACCAGCAGGGAACGTTTGAAAAGTTCAATCACCGAGGGATCGGGTCCGCCTTGCGCAGGCTCGGGGAACTGGGCTGGCGTGGCTGCCAACCACAGACGCCAGTAGGACACGGTGCGGTCGATGACATGTTGAGGGCCTTCACGGTGGAGGAAACGTTGCAGGGTTTCCATGTCCTTATAAGTATGGCCGGCACCGATGACCATATGCACGATGCGCTTGCCCATGGGGGGCAGATCGACATGCAGGCCCATGGTGGAATCGACGGCCCCCTGAGCGATGGAGTTTCCGCCGAGGCTGCCATCTTCGGCATCGCGCCAGGTTCCCTCAGCATTGAAGTAGCCAGCCATGCCAGTGGCGAACTCGTCCATGCGCAGCTCGGCATCGACATACCAGCCAGCCATGAGGTAGCGCTGGCCTTGATAGTGAATGAGGCAGCGCAGCATGGGATCGAAGTAAACCGTGTCACCGATGCGTGTGCCAGCGATGGCGAAGTTGTTGTGGTGGTAGAGGTGGATGGTGCGCTGGCTGTCGTGGAGATTGATGATTTCAATGCGACGGACCAGGATCGCGCGATGAAAATCAACGACATCGCTGCAACGCAATTCAAGTTGCTGTTCGTCATGTGTCATCGTGACCTGGCTGGCCAGGCTGTCGGGGATGAAACCAAGTTGGATACGCCAGTTCTGCGATGACCAGTAAAGCCGACGGCGACGACGGTCGGCCTGCTGGCTGGGGCCGGAGGGAAGATTCGCCCAAACCCCGAAGCGGCAGGGGCCACCCTGGGCATGGTTTTCCTGTCCGACGTGGGGAAAATAAAGATCACGTATCTGGTAATCCTGATCAAAACAGACCAGCATATGACCGTTGCCAACGGGTATGTCACGGGGCATGAGGAGTTACTCCATCCTTAATAAGCCGCACCCATGTGGATTTCGAAGTTCGGATTCCGAATTTCGAATATTGGAGCTGATGAAAAGTTCATTTCCAAGTCAGCTCAGGTTTTCATAAGATACACACATGGCTGAGTCTATCGACAGTAAAAAAATCGTGCTCGAAACTGTGGAACCCATCGGCAAGCGGGTGCTGGTCCGCAAGGATGAGGATAAAAAGCAAACCAAGTCGGGCATCCATCTGCCTGACAAGATGGAAATCCCCACCCTCACCGGTCGCATCGTGGCGGTGTCGATCGAAGTGGAGAACGACCCCAATTATCCGATCCAGCAATACGACCGGGTGCTGTTTCACCCCAAGGATGCCGTCCCGGTGGATTTTGAAGGGGACAATCGGCTGTTCGTGGTGCCGGTGGAAAATGTCGTGGCCGTGTTCCGCAAGACAAAGTGAACCGGACGAAGCATTGCCTGATGAATTCTCGCAAAGCCCGGGCATGGCCATGCCTGGTATCAATGAAGCCGGTCATTTCACGATAATCAGGCGGAATGGTTATCATGTCGGCGTTCGCACCCTCAACCTTGCAGAGTGACCATGAAAACCGAAGCCATCCCGGATCGTTACCAGCGCGCAGCAGCCACGCTCAAAGCAGTGGGTCAGGATCATGTCCTGCAACACTGGCCGACGCTCAAAGAGGAGCAGCGAATACAACTGTTGGATCAGGTGGACAGTGTGGATTGGCCGGAGCTGGCCCGGCTGGTGCAGACTCATGTGCTGAGCAAGCCGGAGTTTCATCTGCCTGAAGATGTGCAGCCTGCACCGTGGTACCCCAACCAGCCTGAGCCGGCGATGCACAGCAAATACCACCAGGCCCGGCAACGGGGATGGGACCTCATCAAGGCAGGCACGCTCGCAGCATTCACAGTTGCAGGCGGACAGGGACACGACTGGGTTGGCACGGCCCCAAGGGAACCTACCCGGCGACACCGATACGCAAGCTGC
Source organism: Phycisphaerales bacterium (assembly GCA_012031455.1). The sequence continues at coordinate 2,316 of JAAUTM010000144.1, read as the reverse complement.
CGTTGTTCGGTTGCTTCGCCGAGTACATCAACAACATGCAGCGGCGTTGCGGGGTGACGATTCCCTGGTACATCATGACCAGCCCCATCAACGATGCCGACACCCGCAAGTTTTTCAAGGATAACCGTTACTTCGGTCTCGATCCTTCGGCAGTGTTTATTTTCCCCCAGGCGATGATGCCTGCGGTGGACATCAAAACAGGCAAGGTGCTTCTGGAAACTGTGGACTCCATGGCGCTCTCGCCCAATGGTCATGGCGGATCGCTCAAAGCTCTGTACACCAGCGGGGCGATTGCCGACATGAAAAAACGTGGCATCCAGCACATCAGTTACACGCAGGTGGACAACCCGATCGTGCGGGTGCTGGACCCGATATTCATCGGCTTGCATGACATCGATGGTGCCCAGATGTCATCGAAGATGTTGCCCAAGCGCGAGCCGCTTGAAAAACTGGGGAATTTCTGCGTGGTGGACGGAAAATTGACGGTGATTGAGTACTCGGATTTGCCGGATGCTTTGGCGCATGAACGGTTGCTCAACGGGCAATTACGGTTTCTGGCAGGGTCGATTGCGATCCATCTGCTCATGGTGGATTTTGTGGCATCACTCAATGAACAGGTGGGCGGATTTGCGCTGCCGTTTCACCGGGCAGAGAAGAAGGTGCCATATCTGGATGGTGCAAGTGGGCAGCAGATAAAGCCAGACAAGAGCAACGCAGTGAAACTGGAGACTTTTGTATTTGATGCTTTGCCGATGTGCAGCAAGTCGATCATCTATGAAACCGACCGGGCGGATGAGTTGCCCCGATCAAGAATGCCGATGCCGAGGGAGCGCTGGACTGCCCGCAAACGAGCAAACTGATTCAGATCAAACGTGCGGCGGAATGGTTGGAAGCTCAGGGGGTGAAGATCGCGCGGGATGTGGAGGGCAAGGTGATGCCGACCATAGAACTGACTCAGGCCATGGCGATATACCCGGAGGACTTGGCGGGGAAACCTCTGCCCAAGGTGATTGATGCCACGGAGCAGATTTTGTTGTAAGTGGTAACGATTGAATCTGGTGTGAATTCAACAGGTCGCTTTCATCGCATTCAATCGCGATTCTTGCGAGATGATTTTTTAAGTTGATTGAGAAACTGGGTAACCACCCGGCCGGGTCGGCTGCCTGGCAGACGGCGCTGGATACGGCCACGGCCCTGACTCCATGTTTTTGCAACATGGGCAGACGGTCGAGTGTGATGCCGCCGATGGCCAGGTAAGGCGTTTGAGGGAATCGGCGCACGAATTGTTGAAGATAACGCGGACCCACGATGATGTTTTTGTGTTTGGTGGTGGTGCTGAACATCGGGCCGATGCCACAGTAGTCGGCACCGTTGCGGATGGCTTTCTCGGCTTGATTCACCATGGAAGTGCTGACCCCGATCAGCAGATCGGCCCCTAAAAGTTTGCGCACCATTGGGCAGGGCAGATCGGTTTGGCCAAGGTGCACACCATCAGCCCCGGCGAGCAAGGCGATGTCAGGCCGATCGTTGATGATGATGGAAACACCGTGGGGCTTGCCGAGTTTGACCAGTTTTCTGGCACGGTCGAGCAGGGGGCCAGCATCCATCGACTTTTCGCGCAGTTGCAGGCAAAGGGCCTGGGGGCTTTTCAATTTCACAGCTGCATCGATGGCAGCTTGGGCGATCCGCAGAGCATCACCATCAGGGCAAAGGGCATCCGTAAGCAGTACACACAAGCGCCAGTTGGCGGGTTGGTCGTGTATAGCCAGACGCAAGTTCAGGGTTTGTTCGAGGGTGTATCCGCGGTAACGAAGGCTTTTGAAAGAGGCCGATAGATGCGCAGCTTTGCCGGGTAGAAGTTTGGAGTACTCTTCGAGACAACGCAGAGCTTCGGACAAACGTTTGCCAGCGGCGAGGACCACCTGCGCCAGTGAAATTCGTGACAGCTCGGTAGAGGTGGTCAGGCTGGTACCCACATCGCCGGGGGTATCCCGATGCAGGTTCAGATCGGGTAATTTTTGAATCGGGCCAGCCAGATCGTGACGCAACTGTTTGAGTTCGCCCGCCAGGCTGCGATCATCCAGATGAAAACGGGCGGTTTCCTCCATGACCCGCAAAGCTTCACGGGCACGGTTGGCGTTGGCATCGAGAATGCGTGGGATGGTGGGCATTAAACTGCGTCTTTTCCTTAACGCCCAGGCATAGCCATGCCTGGGCGTTGATAATCACAGAGGAACTGATTAATTCTCAAGCTCGGGTTACGGGGAGCGGGGTCATCCGTGAGTGAGGGGGGATCGGTGGCCTGAGCGGGATCGG
>JAAUTM010000143.1 GCA_012031455.1 Phycisphaerales bacterium | reverse complement strand
TTGTGGGCGATCAGGTCACCCAGACCTTCACCTACCCGCGTGCGTTTTGCCACGGCCATGCTGTCGATTCGCCCTCATGACAAGCTTCGATTTATCAACGGCGGCTACGACGGAGCCACGATCACTTCCACCCTCACCTGGATCGATGACCTCCTGAGCATCAGTCAGCCCCAGGTGGTGTTCATCGCCTTGGGCATCAACGATCTTTTACCCGTAACCCGGTCACCCGATGATCCATCGCCATCAGCCCCGCTGCCGGATTTGGCAGAATTGGAAAGCACCATTCCGCAAAACTTGGGCTTGCTGGTGGAGCGTGTGAAAGCTCAGGCAGGGGTACGAAGTGTCATCCTGCTGGGACCCAGCGCTACTCAGCCCGGTGTCTCGACGCGGGTGGACAGCACGACACTCAATCCGCAACTACGCAAGCTCAGTGAATGGGTCATGCAGACAGCTCGACAGCATCAGGTCAACTGCATCGACCTGACGGAGTTCAGCCAGGCTATTTACGAACAAGCCAGCCAGACGGATGGGGAACCATTGACATTTGATGGTGTTCGTCCCAATGAACTGGGTGGCGTGGTGCTGGCCAGCATCCTTCTCAAAGGGTTGCAGGTGGAATCCAGGGAACTTGAGGCCAAGGGCTGGTCGCCGATTGCCCGCGCAAAATGGCACGAGTGCGTAGCGGATTGGCGCTGGAACTCAAGGCTCCGAGTTTGGAACAGGCCGACCGCAGCAGAACTTTGTATGAAGCGATGCTTCCACACGAACAAATTTTCTTTCGAGCCTGGCGCCTGGCCGGAAAATCACCGTCCGCTGGTTCACGGGAGGATGCGCAGCAGCGAGCAGACAACGCCTGGAGCCAGGTGGATCGCACTGCTTTGGAGCTTTTCGTAGACCAGACAACTACAAGTAAGCCATGAAAATGCAGGGTAACTACGCACTTACGAGGGGTCGCCGGCGTCGTTCAAAACGGGAACATGAAAAAAAGTTACCCACTTTGACGACAGGTGACTTGCAGGTCTATGAGCCAATGGTTAGATTGACGACGCTTCTGTAAATTGAGTTCGGGGCAGCGTGTGTGTTGAGGTATGGGTAATATTCTTTGGTGCATCGGCGCCGCTGTAGCACTAAGCTCAGCGGGCCATCGCAAAGGAGGCCTGCTTTGTTCCGTCATCGTCCCCTCCTCGGTATGGTGATCTTTGCTGGACTACTCATTGGTATCGGGTCATGGTTTTCACTGGCCGCTGACCCGACCGCCGATGACCTTTACAAAGAGGGAATGCAGAAGTATTCGCAAGGCGATTACTCCGGCTCCCTCCAGACCCTTCGCCGGGTTGATCCTATGCAGTTGAACAAGGAGGACCGCGTCTCCCTGTTCGAAACTCTGCAGAATATCGATCGGCAACTTCATCAGAAAGCATCTGCGGAGGACCTGCTCAAACAGGCAGCCGCAGCGCAGGGGCAAGGCAAGTATCCTGCCGCCGCCACATTGCTTGAAGAAGTCGCACGTCACCCCGATAGCACCGCTGCCCAGAAAGAACTGGCAGCCGCGCGATTGGCGGAAGTGCGTCGAGCTCAGGCCGCTGGTGAAACCGCAGCCCGTCAGAGCATTGACCTGGCGCTGGCGGACATTCAGGCTGGCAAGCTCGATGACGCCCAGAAGAAACTCCAGACCGTCAAAACCGGTGGTCTGGACTTAGGCTGGTTCGACAACGAACGCGTGGACCGCGCCTTGGCGCTGATTGCTTCCCGTAAACCAGCTGTTGCTGCTGCACCTGCCAAGCCCGAAGCACCCAAAGCTGCCGAACCCAAAGTCACGGTTAAGCCGGTCGAAGCTCCCAAGGCTACTGAACCTGCCAAGCCCGTGGTCCCCGCCACCCCCTGTGGCCAAGGCTCCTGAAGCCAAGCCCGTCGCACCAGCCCCTGCTCCAATGACCCCCGTGGTCAATGAGAAACCTGTCTATGTCGCCCCGGTGGCCGTAGCTCCCAAACCTGTCGCACCGGCCCAACCGGTTGCCACCCCGGTGGCCAAGGCTCCGGAAGTCAAACCCGCTGCACCCGCCCCCAAACCTGTAGCCGTTGCACCTGCCCCCGCCAAGCCTGCTGCCCCTGTTGCAGCACCCATGACCGAATCAAAGCCCGCTCCCGTGCCCACCGGCCCAGCTCCCGCCGCCCCCAAAGCTGTCGAAGCTCCCAAGCCGGTTCCTGCCCCTGCACCGGTTGCCCCTCCTCAACCTTCAGTTACAGAAGTCAAGCCTTACATCCCCACGATCCCATCGCCCGCACCGGCGCAGCGCCTGCCACGGCTGTGAAACCCGCAGCCCAGCCGTACCTGCAACGCCAGTTGCTGCCGCTCCCGCCAAACCTGTAGTCCCTGCAGCCCGGCCACTCCCGCACCTACGGTCGAATCACCCAAGCCGGTGGCCGTCAAGCCTGCCCCTGCACAGACCGCTGCACCTGCCGCACCTGTTGCAGTCGCACCCGCTAAACCTGTTGAAACCCCCGCAGTCACGGAAGTCAAACCCGTGGCTCCCGCACCTGTTGCCAAGCCCGTCGAAGCACCCAAGGCCGACCCGGACCTGCTGGCACAGGCAAAGTTGCTCTTCATTCAGCAGAAACTTGTCGAAGGTCGTGAAGCCGAAAAACAGGGCAACCTGCGCGTCGCCTTGCGGTCTTATGATGATGGTCTGGCTGTGGATGCCACGCAAAAGATTTGCTCGCTGGCAAGCAAAACGTCGAAGCAGCCATCAAAGCTGCCGAAGCCCCCCGAACCCTGCTGGATACTCAGGTAGCTTCGCAGCAGCTCGTGGCCGAAGCCACGGTGGCAGAATTCAATGCCGCCATGAATCGCGCCGATGGGTTGCTCAAGGAAAATAACTTCACCGCCGCTGCCGAAGCAGTGCAGACTGCCAAGCTCACCTTGGATCGCAAGCAGAACATTCTGCCCGCCGCTAACTATGACAGTCTTCGCAAGCAGGCCGTGGAAAAGTCCACAATGATTGCCCGGGCACAAACCGTATATGAAGCCCGCCAGAAAGACCTTGTCTCCCAGCAGCGGGCCGAGGAACAGGAAGAATCCCGTCGCCGGGTGCTTCGTGAGCAGGAAGAAGAAATTCAGCGTCTGCTTCGCCGTGCTGCCGAGCTTCGCCGTGAGCAGAAATATGACAAGGCTCTCGAAGCCCTGCATCAAGCCCTCTTCCTGGACCCCAATCACGTGGCCGCTCAGGCCATGAGGAATGATTGAGGACACCAGCCTCTAATGTCAGCTGCGGGATGATGAACGTCGTCGCGCCTTGAACATTGCCCGGCATCAGGCGATCAACATGGAAGTGATGATCCCCTACACCGAGCTTCTGACCTACCCCGCTGACTGGCCGGAACTGACCTACCGTCGGCTGCGCAGCATCGACGATCAATCCTACGGCACTGAAGCTGATCGAGAAGTCAGCCGAATCCTTAACGAACGCAAACTCGACCGCGTCGAATTCGACAACAACCGCTTCAGTTCCGTCATCGATTATCTTCGCACGGTCACCGGTTTGAACATCTTCCCCAACTGGACCGCTCTGCAGCAGGCTGGTGTCGATCAGGATCGCCCCGTCACCCTGCAACTGGTCGGTGTCAGCGCCGAAACCGTGCTGACCCGAGTGCTCGAACAGATCACCATCGATGACAACAACCCGGTGGTTTACTCCGTGGACAACGGCGTGGTGGTCATTACCGCCCAACGGGCTTTGCAGGTGGACCGCGATCCTCTGGAAATCTACGACGTGGCCGACCTCATGCACATCGTCCCGGATAACCGCGTACTGGATTACACAGGCATCGGCGGGGACCTTGGCGGCGATGAAGGCGGCCTGGAAATCGATGTCGAAACCGTTGGCGAAGTGCTTGATGAAGATGAAATCATTGAACGCAAATTGGAACTGGCTGAGGCCCTAAACCAGCTTATCGTTGAAAACGTCGGCAGGCCGCAGGACTGGTGGCTCAACAATGGCCCCGGAACCCTGCGCATCGATCAGAACAGCAAGATGATCGTTCGTACCAGCACCCGCAACCATAAACAACTCAAGGAACTGCTTGAGAAGTTACGCCGCGGCTTTGGTACCCAGATCAGTGTTGAGTCTCGCTTCCTCGCAGTCACTCAGAACTTCCTCGATGAGTTCGGCCTGAGCATGTCGATGACCTACACGCCTAACAGTGGTGAACTGGGTCCGATCACCATTGATACCAGTGGTACCGCATCCATCGCTGACCGTCAGGCTACCGGTGTGGCCAACAGCTTTGGCCAGGTTGATGGGTCGGGTGGCTTTACCCGTGGTTTGAGTCTTGGTTTCTCCTACCTGGATGACCTTGAACTGGATGTGCTGATCCGTGCTACCCAGGCTCGGCGAAATATCACCACCCTCAACGCACCCCGCGTGACCATCCTCAACGGCAAAGTTGCTCAGATCAACATCTACCGCTCGGTAGCCTACATCAGCGAACTGGACCCCGTATCCGGTGCTGCTGGCTTTGATGTTGAAACCGAATCTGCTGTCGAAGGTGTCTTTCTCGAAGTGGAAGGCGCGATCTCCCCTGACCGCCGCTATGTCATCATGAATGTGTATCCCAAGCTGGCGGAGCTGATCCGTCCCTTCCGTACCTTCCCGGTGACGGCCGTGGTGACCATTGATGATGGTGGTGACGGCCCCGATACTCCGGTGGTGATCGAAGGCGTGATCGAACTCCCCGAAGCCCGTATCACCGAAGTACGCACCTCCGTTGTGGTACCCGATCGCGGAACTCTGCTTCTGGGTGGTCAGCGTCTGGTGGGTGATGCCGAAATCGAAGCTGGCGTGCCGATTCTTTCCAAGATTCCGATTGTCAATCGCTTCTTCACCAACAACTCCACCGTCAAGGATGAGTCTGTGCTGCTGGTGCTGCTCAAGCCCACCATCATCATCCCCGATCAGGAAGAGGACACCCTGTTCCCCGGTCTGCGTGATGATCCGGCCCGATACAACATCGGCCGCAGCACTGAACCAAGCTTCCTCAACCGCACCCAGGGCGTCAGCGGTGTGCAGGGACAGCGGTAAACACAGCCCGGCTAACCTGATGGTCTTTGTGTCTTGACATTACTAAAAAAGAAAGGTCGCCTTCCCTCAGGTTGGCGACCTTTTTTAATTGGTCAGTATTACATGGTTGACAAGCTTAATATCTTTAAGTGTAAACAAACTGTGCGGAAGCTTTGCAGGCACCGCTCACGACAAGTCGGACCCAGTG
>JAAUTM010000142.1 GCA_012031455.1 Phycisphaerales bacterium | reverse complement strand
GTTTGGCACGAAGCCAGGGTGGTTTGCGACGACGTACAAAGTCGCGGGCCTGGGGCTGGGTGATGATCTGCTCGCTGAGGGAAACACGTTTCATGCTGGAAGTTTAGCACGTTGGAAGGCGAGGGGCATGTAGCAGGTTTTAGTGGGTGTGAAACATCCGGATCTTGTTGCGGACCACAAGATCAGGAATAAGGAAACCTCACTCATACAGACAGGTCCTGGGCGGGGATGGGGATGCCAAGGGAGTCCAATTCAGCAGGGGTCATCCATGGCAGAGATTCAAGGTTTTTGCGCACTGAAACGGGCATGGCTTTACCTTCACGCTCCCAGCGCGGGCGTGTTTTCCAGCGCCGGTGCATCCAGAAATACTGGGGCAGTGCCAGGCGGACCATTTTTTCAATGGCACGTGTGTAACGGGCGGTGACGTAAAACAATGGATCGGGATGATCCGCCCATTCATGGGGATGGATGACATCAGTGGTACCCAGTTGATATTGGCAGCCACGGGTCTGGCTTCGCCGCATCGCATAACCACAGATGATGGGTAGATTCTGATGCAGTGCCAGCAAACCGATTGACTTGTAGGTGCTGGCCAGCTTGCCAAAGAACGGGACAAACAGGCCCTTTGCCCCAGCGTCCTGATCGGCGATGAATGCGAGCAACTCACCTCGTTGAACCACATCCAGCATGGTTTCCCGAGCATCCCATTTGGTGATGATCGAAAGCCCCGTTTCTCACGGATGCCTAAAAGCCAGTCATTGATGAGCGGGTTGTCCAGCGGACGGGCGATGGCGTGAACCTTAAACCCAGAGTGGCAAGCAGGTAACCAAGGATTTCCCAGTTGCCCATGTGGCCGGTGACCAGCAAGGCTGGCTTGCCGCTGCTCAGTTGCGCGATGGCAGGCCCCATGTCGGTGAGCTGAACGCGCTGAGTCCAGGCATGAGGGTGAATGATGCGAGGGGTATGACATACTTCCATCGCCAGTTGTATCAAGTGCTCAAAGCTGCCCACCACCAGTTCATCGATGATGCGGGGTGAAACACCAGCCAAACTGCGACGCAGGTTGTAAAACGCCCGCATCCGATGGCGCCGATCCAGCATGCATACGACACGCCCGACTCCCCTGGCCGCAGCCATGGAGGCATCCGCATTCACGGATGTCAAACCCATTGCCAGTGCCCTGACCGCCAGATACTGGGAATGCAATACCCAAGGATTAGTGTTGCGTGCCACCGCGGTTATCCATGCAAGAAAAATGGGCCCAAGCCACCGTGAAGGGGCTTGCGACCCATGGTTGAACAAGGAATCAATCACCAACAACCCAGCCCTGCTTGAACCCGAAGCACCCGCTCAACGTGGCACAATCGATCAGCATTTAACGCTGGTAGTAGCCCACGAGGTTGAGGAACCGATTGGTGTTGAGCACGCGTGTCTGGTATCGGTTGGCTTCCTGAAGCAGACGCTGGTAGTCCTCCCATACACGCTGCTTGACAGCAAATTCTTCGATCAAGCGAGGATCACGCACATCGCTGCGCAAAGGCTCCGGTCGGGCAGGCTCGGCTCCGATCACCAGAAAATCCGTGTCGTACGAAAGGCTTTCCTGCAGCGTACCGCCCCACTGCAGAATCATCTGTTCCAAACGTTTGCGGTCCGAATCATTGGGTTGACCAGTGCGGTCCAGATCAAACCTTCCAAAGACGTGGAACTTGTAGTTCTGGTTGGGGTCGTACACCAGATTGGCAATCATGTCCCCTTCGGACAAACTGGTGTTGCGCGTCATTTGGATCACCCGTCCAGTGGCAGTGTTGTCTGCAATGCTGGTGATTTCAATGATGGCTTTGCCAGTCTTGAGTTCCCCGTCAGCTTCCTTTTCGATGGCGCCCGCCCGTTCATAAACGTTGAAGGTCAGCCCCAATGTCACGCGCTGCTTGCGCCCGATGTTGATGTAAACCACGCGTTGATCGGACGACACCCCGATCACTTCCCCATCGGGCATCGTGGCAGGATCAGGGCCACCGGTGACATTGCTGCGCACAGCCATGATGTCCGCCAGCCTCTGCCGCAGCACAGTCGCATCCTGTTTGAGCTGCTCGACCTGAGCATTGGCATCCGTCAACTCTTTCTGCAGTTTGCCCTGCACATCCCCAAGTCGTTGCTCGAGTTTCTTCCGCTCACCAGCGGAGGTGGATTCATACTTGGTCTGCTGATCGCGAAGCCCATCAAACTGTCCACGGAGTTGTTTCTCGGCATCGGCCAACTTCTGATCCGATACCTTCTTGGCATCTTCCAGTTGAACAAACCGCTTGGACAAACCATCACGGTCCGCCAGAGCTTTGGCAGCACGCTCTTCCATGGCCTTCTTTTCAGCCAGTACGCGCCGAAGCTCTCCGATGAGAGCAGCGCTTTCGGGATTGATACCCGCCTGCCGAATATCCATCCGCAAACCTTCAAGGCTCTGCCGAGGGTCCCCGCTGATCAAGCGTTTGAGTTCCCGATTTTCTGCGTTGAGCAGACCAGCCACGGAGTTATTACCAGCCGTGTTGTATAGCGCATCAATGTCGGGGTCTGATCGTTCGCCGGGTTTGATCCAGCGTGCCAGATCGCTGGAAGCCTGGGCAGCCGTCTTCTGGGCGGTATCAATCTGCGTATACGCCAGAATAGCTGCCACGAGGGCGATGACGAACAACACCACAAACACCACCAGACCGACCGCAAAACCTGTCACGCTGTCGCCCCGACGAGTGGTAGCCATCGATCAATGCTCCTTGCCCTGCGAATTGGAAATAACCAATCACTATGACGCGGTCAACACCGCTGCCGATGTCTCCAAGTTTCGTATGGATACAGGCTTTCGTCAAGCAGGGTATTCATAAGTAATGCAAAGTTGTCCCCGACATGGTGTAGAAACAACCCCGCACATGCGGCCAGCCCTATAATTGGCCCCATGCCATCCTCCATGCAAGACATCACCGCCAAAGTGCAATCCGGGGCTCGCCTCAGCGCCGACGAAGGCCTGATGCTCCTGCAAACCAGCGACCTCTGGCAGCTAGGCCGACTGGCCCACTTAGCCCGTACCCGGTTGCACGGGGCCAACACCTACTACAACATCAACCGGCACCTTAATTACACCAATCTTTGTGCCTTGTCATGCCAGTTTTGTTCGTTTTACCGCAAAAAAGATGACCCCCGTGGCGGGGTTTATGAAATGACCATCGAGCAGATCGCCCAGCAGGCACAGCAGGCTCAACTCGATGGGGCTACGGAAATTCACATTGTCGGTGGCCTGCACCCGTACATGCCGTTTAGTTACTACACCGACATGCTCCGGGGCATTCGTGAAGCTGCGCCCAAATTGCATATCAAAGCCTTCACCGCTGTGGAAATCGTCCATCTGGCACGCATTGCCAAACGTCCGCACGATCTGGAAGGCATCCTCAAAGAACTGCGTGAAGCCGGTCTGGGTTCGCTCCCCGGGGGCGGGGCTGAGGTATTCGATGACCGGGTGCACGACCAGGCATTCAAAGGCAAAATCCGCTCCGACCGCTGGCTGGATGTTCACCGAACTGCCCACAAGCTCGGCCTCTGGTCCAACGCCACCATCCTCTACGGGCACATTGAATCGCATGAAGATCGCATTCATCATCTGTGCCTTCTGCGTCAGGCGCAGGATGAAGCCATCGCCGCCCACCACCCTGCCCGTTTTCAAACCGTGATTCCACTCCCCTTTATCCCTGATGATTCCGCCCTGCAAAACTTGCCCGGTCCCTGTGGCATCGATGACCTGCGTATGCTTGGGGTATCACGCCTGATGCTGGACAACTTCGCCCATGTGAAAGCCTTCTGGATCATGCAGACGTTGCCGCTTGCGCAACTGTCTCTGCAATTTGGCGTGGATGACATCGATGGCACGGTGGTCTGGTACGACATCACCAAAGTGGGCGGAACCACCACCCATCAGGAAGTGGATGTAAACGCCCTGCGTCGGGCTATCCGTGATGCGGGCATGATTCCCGTCGAACGAGACACGCTCTATCGCCAGGTGATTCGTCAAGGTGCCAACTGGAACGTCATGAACAATGACTTGGTCAAGGATGCCAGTGGCAGCCCGACGTCGTGTTAATCCGATCGCCAGTATTGAACTTCATACAAGGAATCCCACCTATGAACGCAAATGCAACCAAATCTGCCATCATCACCGGGGCTGGTTCCGGGGTTGGCCAAGCCCTCGCCCTGCTGCTTGCCGAGTCCGGCTACGAACTGTTGCTGGCAGGTCGTACTACTGAAAAACTCGAACAAACCGCCCAACTGATTCATCAGACATCACCGAGGCTCAAAGTCATCTCGCACCAAGCCGATATCGCCGAACCTGCCACATGCAAGGCGATCATCGATAATGCCATGCAACAATTCGGACGTATTGATGCCCTCATCAACGTGGCTGGCTATGCCTCCATGGTGCCCATCGAAAAAATCACCCCGCAGGAATGGCGGACCACCCTTGACATCAATCTTTCCAGCGTCATCTATCTGACCACTGCCGCCTGGCCGATTTTCAAGCAGCAAAAAGCTGGCTTCATCGCCAATGTCTCTTCCATGGCCAGCATTTCGCCCTTCCCCGGTTTTGCCCTTTACGCCCTGCCAAAGCCGCACTCAACATGTTCACCCGTGTCACCGCTGACGAAGGCAAACGAGTCGGCATCAAGGCCGTGTGCATCGCCCCCGGTGCCATCGAAACACCGATGCTGCGCTCGATGTGGGATGAAAGCAAACTCCCTAAAAATAAAACTCTGGCTCCCACCGCCGTTGCCTCCGTCATCCGTGACTGCCTGCTGGGCACCCGCCCGTACACCAGTGGCGAAACCATCCAATTGCCCAGTCCCTGATTGACTTTTTCTCAATTGGCAAAAAGTGTCAATGAAAAAAGCCCAGGCTTGTTCATGCCCGGGCTTTGTAAGATCAACGGTTCAATTTGGTAAAACTTACCCCACCTTCACGCCCATAAGCATTAAGCCCGCAGCGCGAATATCCTTGTCGGGTCCGACCAGCACATGCGTGATGCAGGTCCCCACCCGGCTGGTGGTTGACGACCGGCCACGATCGCCGGGTCGTGATATTCCATTTCTCCAAAGCCCCCAAACGTGCCATCATCGTTATACGCCTGCACGCAATCACCCCGAAAATGCATCACTTGCCAGCGGCACATCCACATAAGGCTCGCCAGGCATCGGCCCGAACACGCGCAGAATCAAACTTGATTTACCCTTGGCCAGCTTGCGGTAATACCCCAGTCGCC
>JAAUTM010000141.1 GCA_012031455.1 Phycisphaerales bacterium | reverse complement strand
GTTTGACAACCGCATGAACCCGGCCCGCTCGACGGCTCGCACACACCCCACCATCACGTCACTGGCCTTGATCACCGCACAGGCCGGCGAACCCACCTTCAACCCCAAACTCTCGCACGAGCTTTTGCTGATGATGGCTGCAATTTCCATACCGCCCGGCAAGGCAATCACCACTTCCGCATTCACCACGCCGACGTTCAAAACCTTGACCATTCCCGCCAGTTGATTGCGCGCGCTGACTTTCATGCCTGGGTTCTCATCAATGAATTGTGCGTGAAGTAATAAAAGTGCCTGTGGGCAGATGGTTTTCATCTGCCCACAGGTTGCACTGTTGCGTTACCAAGGACTGGCGTGATGAATGAGCGGTTTCACGATGGCGTTTCAATCCATCGATTGGTGGGTCCGCTCGCAGACTCGCTTGACCCACCCTACCGCCCCGGCTTGGTTCCATCACTCGGCCACTTGGCCACTCGACCACTTGGCCACTTCTTCCATCACATCGTCAGTTCAAACGATTCTTCACTGCTTTCCCGGTCCTGCTTATCCAGGAACACGTTGAGGATTTGTTCCACCAGACGCATGCCGCCCTGATAGCCGACGGTGGGGAAGTAGGAGTGGCCGATGCGGTCCACGATCGGGAACCCATGGCGAATGAACGGGATGTTTTCATCCTTTGCGATGTACTTGCCGTAGGTGTTGCCGATCAGCAGATCAACTTTTTCGTTCTTGATCCACTGGTGCATGAGGAACATGTCAGCCTGGCCGCCCTGGCGCACCTGTGCATCCTTGTGATCATCGCCCAGCACATCCGCAATGCGTTGAGGAACTTTTTGCCGGGGGTACCGGTGACGATGTACTTGGGCCTCATGTCCATGTCCATGAGGAACTCGGTCAGGGCCACGAGCTGGTCAGGGTCTCCCCACATCGCCACGGTCTTGCCATAGAGGTACTGGTGCATGTCGGCGATGATGTCGATGAGCCGGCCACGATCGCTCAAAATCGACTGCGGCACATGTCCGCCGTTTTGTTTACGCAGCGCTGCGATGAAACGGTCGGTGCCTCGAATGGCCAATGGGCAACCCCATGATCTCAGCAGGCACATTGCACTTGGTTTCCAACTCGCGTGCAGCAGGTCCTGAAGTGATCGGTCCCAGTGCGAGGGTCAGGGCGCTGTCGCCGGAGGCCTGGACCTGTGCGACGGTCGCACCACCCTTGGGGTACATGTCGTACTTGCCGGTGGTCGGGGCATCCAGAACATCGCTGGTATCGGGATACACGATGGGTGTCAGGCCCATTTCGCGGACCAGCCTGCCCAGTTCGCGCATGTCAGAGGGTTCGACCCACCCAGGCATCACATTCACCTGAGTTTGAATTTTCTGGTCCGTGGTGCTCTGGGCAAGACCGCTGACGATGCCCTTGCACATGTTGGCAAAGCCGGTGACCTGCGAACCCACATACGAGGGGGTGTTGCAGAAAATCACATGCTTGTCCGGGCCGATCTTTCCGGCCGTGCGGGCTTTGTCCACGATCTGCGGAATGTCATCCCCGATGGTTTCGGAGAGGCAGGTGGTATGCACCGCAATGACATCGGGATTGTAGATTGCGAACATATTTTCGAAAGCGGTTTCCAGGTTGGCCCCGCCACCAAAGACCGAGGAGCCTTCGGTGAAGGAACTGGTGCCAGCCATGACCGGTTCCTTATAGTGCCGGGTCAATGTGCTGCGGTGATACGAGCAGCAGCCTGCGAGCCGTGGCTGTGGGGCAGGCAGCGGTGAATGCCCAAGGCGGCATACATCGCGCCAATCGGCTGACAGGTCTTGGCCGGGTTGATGGTCAAAGCCTGACGTTCAACGACTTCTGTGGGGGTGTGGCGAAGTAGCATATTCGGTATCCATTAAGGTTCGTGGCAGGTGTTGGTTGAAGGCACAATTCGATCATTGGAGCTAGTGGCTGGTAGTTAGGGACCAGGAAAGACTCTGTTTGCGTGTGTCTTCCTAGCTCCTATCCCCCAGTTCCCAGCTCCTCATTCTGCTTCCGGGTCGATACCTTTGTTGATGCCTTTGGAGGCAGTGGCGGCTGGGGCCAGGGTGCTGGTATTTTCACTCTGTTCCCAAGGCGGGGTCACGTGGCGCCAGATGCGTGAGTTGAGCATCCGATCCAGGTCCTTGTAGAAGTTCACCGCTCCCGTGAACCCGGCGTAAGGTCCGCCGTAGTCGTAGCTGTGCAACTGCTTGCAGGGCAGCCCCAGTTTTTGAATCACGTACTTTTCCTTGATGCCGGCACAGAACACATCAGGTTTGTACATTTCAATCAGCTTTTCGCTTTCGTAGTGGTTGATGTCATCCACCACCAAAGCCCGCTGAGCCATGTCGGTCATCATGCCGGGGTAGTCCTTCATCGCCAGCCCCTGCGCTTCCAGTTCTTTCAACTGAGCTTCGGTTTTACGCGGGTTGTACCGATCCGCATCGGCATCGACCGTTAATTCCTCAATGTTTCGGCTGTCAGCATCGATCTGAATATCCGGGATCACCTGGCGACCTTCATAGTCATCGCGGTGAGCGAATTCGTAACCAGCAGCCACAGTCTTGACGCCGATTTCCTTGAACAGCTCCTGGTAGTGATGGGCGCGTGATCCGCCGACGAACAGCATGGCTGTCTTGCCTTCGCAGCGGGAACGCACTTCCGCCTGATACTTGAGCACCGCAGGCATTTCTTCCGAAAGCACCATTTCGATTTTTTCGATCAGTTCCTGATCGCCGAAGTACTGCCCCATTTTGCGCAGGCTCTTGGCGGTGGCGTCCACCCCGATGAAGTTGACCTTGATCCAGGGGATGCCGAATTTCTTCTCCATCATGTCGGCCACGTAGTTGATCGAGCGGTGGCACATGACCATGTTCAGGTCGGCGTTGTGTGCCTGTTCAAAGGCATCAATCGAGGAATTGCCACTGAAAGTGGATACCAGGGTGATGCCGCATCGTTCGAACAGGTCTTCGATGACAAAGGCATCGCCACCGATGTTGTATTCACCCAGCAGATTTACGAGGAACTTGCCCGCAGGCCGCTGATCGTTGTTTCCCAGAATGTGCTTGAACAGGCCGTTGTTGGCAATGTGGTGGCCGGCGGACTGCGACACACCGCGATAGCCTTCGCAAGAGAAGCCGAACACATTGATGCCCAGCTTCTCCTTCATCGTCCTTGTGACCTGGTGAACGTCATCACCGATCAGACCCACCGGACAGGTGGAGAACACGGCGATGGCTTTGGGGTGGAACAGGTCATAGGCTTCCTGAATTGCGGCAGCGAGTTTCTTTTCCCCACCAAAGATGATGTTCTCTTCCTGCATGTCGGTTGAGAAGCAGTAAGGGATGTAGTTGTCATCTTCCGAAGTGGGGGGGCTTGGTCTGATTTCGGCGGGTAAGCCAGGAGTAGTATCCGCAGCCGATGGGGCCATGCGTGATGTTCACGATGTCGCGCGTCGGTCCGAGCACCACACCCTTGCAGCCGGCATAGGTGCAGCCGCGTTGGGTGATGATGCCGGGGATCGTTCGCACGTTGGCCTGAATCTGCGGCAGGGCTACCCCTGCTTCGTTTTTGTCATTAATGATGATCTGTTTTCGCGCTTACGGGCCACCTTTTTCGGAT
This sequence comes from Phycisphaerales bacterium, assembly GCA_012031455.1. Next base: position 1,653 of record JAAUTM010000141.1, on the reverse strand, counting down.
AGCTCTTAAGGAGCGTTTCCTTGGCGGATTCGGAAGTCAGCACTGCTGAACCAGGAGAGCCATCGTTGTTGGGCATGTTATCCAGAGACATTGTTTGCTCCTTGAGCAAGATGCAGAGTTCTACAGTTTCGGGCAGGAACATTCATCACAGAGAAAAGGCGCCAGGGGGCTAGTAGCTCGTAGCCTGGCAAACAAGCATTGCGATCGCTTTTGCCAGTCCCCCAGCCACCAGCAACCAGTTACTCGATATCTCTTTGGTATCGATTTGTTTTCAGGCAGCGGTTTCAAGCAGCCCGAACTCCATCATCAGCGCTTCGAGTTCTTCGATCTTCAAGGGTTTGGGGATCACGAACTGAGTGTTCGTGTCAATGCTGCGTGCCAGTTGGCGATATTCATCAGCCTGCGGGCAGGTGGGGTTCCAGTCGATGACGGTCATCTTGCGGATCTCCGCACGTTGCACATCGTTGTCTCGAGGCACAAAGTGAATCATGTGTGTGCCCAGCTTGCGTGCCAGTGCTTCGATCATTTCCCGCTCGTTATCGCACTTTCGGCTGTTGCAGATCAGGCCACCCAACCGGACACCACCGGCCTCGGCAAACTTGACGATGCCTTTGCAGATGTTGTTGGCGGCGTACATGGCCATCATCTCGCCGGAGCAGACGATGTAAATTTCCTGAGCTTTGCCTTCGCGGATAGGCATGGCAAACCCGCCACAGACCACGTCACCCAGCACATCATAAAAGACGTAGTCCAGGTTCTGATCTTCCTTGTAGGCACCCAGCTGTTCGAGCAGGTTGATGCTGGTGATGATGCCACGGCCTGCGCAACCAACACCAGGTTCGGGGCCACCGGATTCGGTGCAGAGCGAATTGCCAAAGCCCGATTTGCGGATGTCATCGAGTTCGACATCTTCGCCTTCTTCACGCAGGGTATCCAGCACGGTTCTCTGTGCCAGGCCGTGCAAGAGCAGGCGGGTGGAGTCGGCTTTGGGATCGCAGCCGACGACCATGACCTTCTTGCCCATCTCGGCCAGAGCCGCGACGGTGTTTTGAGTGGTGGTGGATTTACCAATGCCACCTTTGCCGTAGATCGCTACTTTTCGCATGATGCGTCTCCTTGTGCGTGGTCCGAATCAAAGTTTTGTTCTGCCGGCGCGCAGTTACATTGGCTGCCGTCGGGCGAGGTTTATTCCGTGCGTTTGCTTTGCCGTCCCCGTGCTGGTGAATCAGGTGTGGGCCTGCAACCTGATTCCTCGGTCACGCTCATACATATGCGAGCCGCGTGCCAAACTCATTTTTACTCCGCAACTACATACAAATTGATCTTTATTCCTCAATTTCGCGCATGGATGAGTGGATTTACCTATGAATTAGGCACACTTTGGCGGTGGTCATGCGACTGGGTTGCAAGACACGGTTTGAACGTTTTGCCGGATGCGCAATGCAGTGGCAATTCATCATGGAGCGACTCCAACGTGGTCGTTAAGTGGTCAGTAGCTCGGTAAACCGGATGGATTAGTTGCTTAGCGCTGCGACTTGTCGCGTCTGTATCCTTTCGAGTTAACAGGCATCGCACCTTGGTGCGCTGCTAAACTTGCCAAGCGATTCGCCGTGCCATGCATGAATCGCTGATCGGATTTGCTTTTCTGCCATA
>JAAUTM010000140.1 GCA_012031455.1 Phycisphaerales bacterium | reverse complement strand
AACCAATGTCGGTGATCGTCTGCCGAACCCAGTTTGTCCACCACTTCACGGGTAGAGCGGAGCTTTGGTGGTGATTTCCCCGGCGACAATCGCCAGATCGGTGGTCACCATCGTTTCGCATGCCACCCGGCTCGTGGGATCATGACTCAGGCAATAATCCAGGATCGTGTCGGAAATCTGATCCGAGACCTTGTCCGGATGACCCATTGAGACTGATTCACTGGTAAACAGGTAATGACCATTGCTGCTGGACACAGGCAAGACTCCATGGTTGATGATGACAGTAATCGGGCAAAAGAAGCTATGTTTTTTACCACGATCCCCATCGATGGCAAATAAGAATCGCCCCCATGTCATCGGATACCTTAGGGGGGTGATGTTAACCCATGGAGGGTAGCACCCAGAATATTATCGCCCCCGTAGGGGCTTCCCGTGCAGCGTGAATCACTGCATCAAAATTACATTTTGGAATCATGAGACGGTGTTTACCTTGTTGGATCAATTGCCATACAATGGTCACGTCATGAACCGGTGTACCCGAAGCACTCTTGCTCTCGCATGAATGGGAGCAGGATAAAATTCAGGCAACAGATAACATCGGATTCATGACTCCAACTGGCTTTCACCCAGTCATCCGAATTCCCGCCAGCCCGCCCCGCTGGAAATGTCGGCAACCATCACGGGGAACCTCGCGGACCCTCGGACTCGGAGAACTTCACCCATGGCTGTACCCGTATCGCAGATGTGGACCGTCGCCACCTATGTCCTTCAAAAACGATGGTCCGGCCAGAAACGCTATCCCTTGGTCCTCATGCTCGAACCTTTGTTTCGCTGCAATCTGGCCTGTGCTGGCTGCGGAAAAATCCAGTACCCCGCCCACATCCTCAAACAGCAACTCACCCCTGAACAGTGCTTCAAGGCAGTGGATGAATGCGACGCCCCCATGGTCAGCATCCCCGGCGGCGAACCGTTGCTGCATCCGCAAATCAAGGAAATCGTTGAAGGCCTGATCGCCCGTCGCAAATACATCTACCTTTGCACCAATGCCTTGCTTCTCAAGGAAAAAATCGATCTGTTCAAGCCCAGCAAGTACCTTACTTTCAGCGTGCACATGGATGGCACCAAAGACATGCACGACTTTGCCGTTTGCCGGGAAGGGGGCTTTGATGTCGCTTATGAAGGTATTAAGGAAGCAGTGAACCGGGGTTTCCGTGTCACCACCAATACTACGCTCTTTGGCGGAGCCGACCCGCTGGAAGTACGCAAGTTCATGGATCAGATGATGGAACTGGGTGTTGAGGGCATGATGATCAGTCCCGGTTACGCCTACCCCAAGGCTCCCGATCAGCAGAACTTTTTACGCGAACGTCAGAACACCATTGATCTGTTTACGCTGCTTTTGTCCAATCGCAAACGGCATTGGAAGTTCAACCAGTCGCCCTGTTTATCGAGTTTCTCATGGAATGCGTCACTATGAATGCACTCCCTGGGGCATGCCCACCTACAACCTCTTTGGCTGGCAGAAACCCTGCTATCTCATTCAGGATGGTTACGTCGACACCTTCCGTGAACTCATGGAAGAAACCGAATGGTCCAACTACGGGCGTGAATCAGGCAACCCGGCTTGTCAGCAGTGCATGGTTCACTGTGGCTATGAAGCCAGTGCCGTCAATCACACATTCAGCAGCTTCGGGGGGTTCTGGTCCACCGTCAAAGCCACCTTGTTCAACACCTATGCCAACCCTGCAGCGCTGCAAAAACTCACCGAATTGCAGGGTGAAAAGAAAGCTGCCCACGGGAAAAAAACCTCCCTGCCCGTGCTGGCAGGCAGTGCGGCCTGACCATCGACATCCGGTGGCGATGCCCCTGACACACCACTTTATATTCTGCAAATTGCCGCAATTTGCTGCTTCATCTCTAACGTGGCTTGGGTGATTGCCTTCTGCCAGTCGCTGCGGGCTGGCTTTTCGTAGGCATAAAGAATCGACCGGCTGGCGGTGATGATTGCTCCCTGGCCATCAGCATTGAAGCAGGCCTTCACATCATCAGCCGTACCACCTTGGGCGCCAAAGCCGGGCACAAGAAAACCACTGCCGGGGCATGAGCCTGCGTAATTGGGCTGCTTCGCTGGCCTTGGTCGCACCCACTACTGCGCCTAGCAAGCTGTACCCGCTCTGCCCACAGACACTCTCACCAGCCTGCGAAACTATCTGGCCAACTGCTTCCGCCACGCTGCGTCCATCCTGCAATTTCATAGCCTGCAATGCATCACCGCCGGGGTTACTGGTACGTACCAATGCGAACAAGCCTTTGCCATGGGCAGCCGCATTTTTAATGAACGGCTGCAACCCATCCGCACCAAGGTACGCATTGACCGTCAGCGCATCAGAACCAGTATTTACGTTTTCACCGAGCAACCCCGCTGCGTAATGCTCACTGCTGATACCGATGTCGCCACGCTTGCCATCAAGTATCACCATCAGCCCGGCCTGACGTGCCACATGAATGACCGACTCCAACGCCCACACCCCGCGCCAGCCGTAACGTTCAAAACAGGCTGACTGTGGCTTGATCACCGCCACATGCTCTTGCACCGCTTCGATTACCCCTCGACTGAACTTTTCCAAAGCCTCGACTTTGGCTTCCACATCCGCCGTGGCACTCGCATCACCCCGCAAAGCAACCGGCAATCGTTCATACACCGGGTCCAACCCAACGCAAATCGGTGTTTGCTTGCGTCGTATCGCTTCCAGCAGTCGATCAGCAAAATGAAGCATTCCATACTCCTCAAAAAACTTATCGTTTCAAACAAATTTTTGTCTCGCAGCCCAAGCATGGTCCGTTTTCACAGCTCAGGCATGCTCGTTTTATTCAAAGCCCAGGCATGGCCATGCCTGGGTCTTCATCCTCGTAACCGGGCGGCATTATAATCGCCTTATGACCACTTCCCCGGCCAGTTTGTGGGTGCCTGAAAAAACACTCTATCTCATTGATGGCCACGCCCAGATATTCCGTGCTTATTTCGCCATACGCGGAGGCATGAACAGTCCGCGCACCGGTGAGCCGACGCAGGCCATATTCGGCATGGCTGGGATGTTTCTCAAATTCTTTCAAACCTGCCGCCCCCGTTATGCCGTGATGGCCATCGACCTGCCGGGCAAAACCTTTCGCGATGATATTTACCCCGAATACAAAGCCAATCGTCCACCACCACCAGCCGACCTGCTGGCGCAGGAAAAACACATCTTCGAACTCACAAAACTCTTCGGCATCCCCGTGCTGGGTCACAGTGAAGCTGAGGCCGATGATGTGATCGCCACGCTCACGCAGCGTGTGCTTGATGATCCAACCCGCATGGATTGGCAGGTGCGCATCGTCTCCCGTGACAAGGACCTTGAACAGCTCATCGGCCCGCGCGTAACCCTCTACGACATCCATCAGGACACCACGGTGGACGAGGCAACCTTGCTGGCGGAAAAGGGTATCACACCGCAGCAGGTGATCGAGACCCTGGCGCTGCGTGGCGACACGGTTGACAACGTGCCGGGGGTTGAGGGCATCGGCCCAAAAACTGCAGCTGAACTGATTCGTCAATTTGGTTCCATCGAAGGTATTTTCGACAACCTGCAAAACATCAAAGGTAAACGTAGGGAGAATCTGGAAAAATCGCGGGAGCTCCTGCGCACTTCCCGGGAGCTGGTAACACTCAAACGTGATCTGCCGCTGGCATTAACCTTGGCCGACATCGGCATCACTCCTCCCGATGCAGCGGGATTGGAACGTTTGTTCGATGAAATGGGATTCCATCGTCACCGCAAGGAATTGGCCACATTTCTTAATGAATGTGGTATCGCAAACCAGGCAGGCACACCTGCTGATGCATTACCGGATGCCAAGACCATATCGCCCTTGCTTGAAAAGAAATTGCCAGCAACCAGTGATAGCTCCTTGGATTTCGAAGGCAGCTTGTTTGAGGGTATGAGTGGAAATCGCACAACCCCTGAACTATCTGAAAGCAAATCTCCGGCAAACACGCAGGAGCATGGGGCACTACAAACGGACCCCGGGGTATTAGGGCAATTGGATCACTCCTTCATACCCCGATCGTGATTACAAAGCTGTGACCAGCACCACGGCCCTTGCAGAAATTATCAGCCAGATCAAACAACACAAAATGCTGGCCGTGGACACCGAGACTGTGGGTTTGGGGCACCGTGCCCGCATGTGTGGTTTGAGTCTGTCCTGGCGCGTGGGTGCTGCGGTTTATGTGCCGATTCTCACCCCAGCCGATGAACCGAGATTACCCATCGATGTCGTGCGTGAAATACTCGGCCCGGTATTGGCTGATCCGACCATTGCCAAATGCGGCCACAACCTGAAATACGACTGGCTGGTGCTGCGCCACGCTGGCCTCGAACTCCGCGGCATCGTGCATGATTCCATGATCGCCAGCCATCTTTCTGGGTTCCCCCGCCCCATCGGCATTTGATGATCTGGCTGCATCACTGCTCAACTGGAACATGATGCAAATCAGCCAGCTCATTGGTGATCAAGCGACGGGACAGAAAAGTAAATCGGGGGGGCGAACCATGGATCAGGTTCCCTTGGCGCTGATCACGCCCTATGCCTGTGATGATGCCGAGGTGTCGCTGCGATTGTGTGAATTGCTGGTACCCAAGCTGCGCCTGCTGGGCATGGAGACCCTTGCCTCTGATGTGGAAATGCCTTTGGTCGAAGTGCTGGCCGAAATGGAATACGCCGGCATACGCCTTGATCCGCAAATCCTCGAAGAACAGCGCAGCCAGCTCGCCGGGCGAATTGATGTGCTGCGGGATGAAATTCTTGGACACATCGGCAAGCCCTGCAATCTGGATTCCCCCAGGCAACTCGCGCAGGTATTGTTCACCGACTTCAAATTGAAGCCTGTCAAACGTACCAAGACTGGCCCATCCACCGATGTCGAAGTCCTTGAAACTTTGAGCGAGCTGGATGACCTCACTTTGCCCCAGTCCAAAGTGTTGCAAGGCATCCTCGAATACCGCCAGCTCACCAAGCTGGTGGGGCACCTATCTGGTGTCGCTCAAGGAAAGCATTCACCCTGATACCGGTCGGGTTCATGCCCAGTTTCATCAAGGCGGTGCAGCCACGGGCAGACTTTCCTCCAGTGGCCCGAACCTGCAAAACATTCCCATCCGCAGCGACCTTGGTAAACAGATCCGCAAAGCCTTCGTCGCCCAGCCCGGCCATCAGCTTGTATGTGCCGACTATTCGCAGATCGAACTGCGCGTATTGGCGCACTTGTCGCAGGATGCCAACCTGATC
>JAAUTM010000139.1 GCA_012031455.1 Phycisphaerales bacterium | reverse complement strand
CCCATGGCAAATGCACAGCCAAACACCACCAGATTGTAAAACCAGCGCATGGGATGCCCCTCAAGGTGTCATCTGATCATAGCGCAGTGCAGCGTTTCAAATTGCCGGGTTCAAGCTGGCGATATCATTTTTTTCGTTTCGTATTCCTTGAGATACCCTTCGAAGGTGCGCATGTGATCTTCCTCATCCGCCAGAATGGTGGTGATCATGTCTGCGGTGACAGGGTCGGCCTCGGCACAGACCTCGATGATTTTGCTGTAGTGTTCGATGGCACCCTTTTCCGCCTGGATGACTCCTTTGATCACCGCTGCCACATCGGTCTGATCCTTGGGAGGCTCAAGGAAGGATTGTGTGGGTTTGAAATCCCCACTGCCAGGCACAGTCCCGTAGAGGTTTTGATGCGTTTGCCAAAGAGCTGGGCATGGCTGAGTTCCTCGGTCACATCCGCGGCAAGGGATTTCTTGATCTCTTCCGCACGGACACCGTCCAGATCGATTGAGCAGGCGATGTAGTTCATCACCGTTTCGATTTCCATCCAGTAAGCCTGGGTGAGCAGTTTGACGATTTCCTCTCGTTTGGCGTTGTTGTTGAAAATCGACATTTTGGTCTCCTTATGATTTGGGGTGAAAGAATCGTAGGCACGCAAAGAGGCACGATGCTATCCGCGAACAAAAAACAATCAGGTTTGTCATCCGAGTATACTCGTTCACCTTCCGCGATCATCTGCGTGTAAGCGGGTGATCGGGATTGTTATCCACAGCGATTAAGCCAGCGAAGAGATTGAGGTTAAATCATCGGACAAAACCGCCGTTTTGATGTTATACTGACCTCGCTCGTCAGGGACTGCCGGGCATCACGAATACCTCGAAAGGAAACCAATCATGCTCATGACCACCAAACCGATGTTCGACCTTGCCTACAGCGGCGGGTTCGGCATCGGGGCCTTCAACGTCAACAACATGGAGATCACTCAGGGCATCATCGAAGCCTGTGCCGCTGAAAAATCGCCCTGCATTCTGCAAATCTCCAAAGGTGCCCGCAAGTACGCCAACATGCGATTCCTGCGGCACATCATCGCGGCCTGTGTCGAGGAATATCCGCAGGTGCCCATCGCCATCCACCTGGACCATGGTGATACGGTGGACTTGGTGAAATCCTGCATTGGTGACGGCTTCACCAGTGTCATGATCGATGGTTCGCACCACTCCTACGAAGAAAACGTGAAGCTCACGGCTGAAGCGGTCAAGGTCGCTCACGCCAGCGGCGTGGTCGTGGAAGCTGAACTGGGCATGCTCGGTGGCATTGAGGAAGATGTCGTCGGCATGGACGCTCATGAATACGAAAAGAACGTTGAGAAGTTTTTGACTGACCCGAAGCGAGGCGGCGGACTTCTGCACCCGCACCGGCTGCGACAGTCTGGCGGTGGCCATCGGCACCAGCCACGGAGCCTTCAAGTTCAAGCACGAAGCCAAGCTGGCGTTTGATCGCATTGAGCAGATCATGAAGACCTGCCCCGGTCTGCCCCTGGTGATGCACGGCTCATCGAGCGTGCCGCAGGAATTCATCGATCTGGTGAACAAATACGGCGGAAGCATGCCCAATGCCAAGGGTGTACCGGAAGATCAGATCGCCATGGCAGTACGCAAGTACGGCGTGTGCAAGGTCAATATCGATACCGATCTGCGTCTGGCGATGACGGCAAAGATCCGTGAAGTGTTTGCCACCAAGCCCAGTGAGTTTGACCCGCGCAACTACCTTGGCCCCGCTCGGTCGGCCATCGTGGAAATGGTCAAACGCAAGCTGCACTGCCTGAACACCGCCGGCAAGGCGGATGAGGTTATCGCCCAATGGAAGAAACTGGGCCAGCCCATGCCTGCGTACTATCCTCAAGCTGTCGGCGTGTGATAAACCCGGGCCTTGAATAACGGTTTAATGAAAAACCCCTGGTCCAGGACCAGGGGCTTTTTTTATGCATGAACTATATGGCTGATTCAGGCGGATTCTTTCTTGACCATTCGCAGGTCTTCGAGGCGGGCGAAGTTCTCCACCGCCAGATCATCGACAACATATTTGGCGCCTTCGTTTTTCTTATCCGGCAAATCGTACATCAGGTTGAGCATCAGCTCTTCCATCACCCCACGCAGGGCACGGGCACCGGTGTCACGGGCCATGGCCTTCTGCGCCAGCTTGCGCAGAGCGGGCATGGTGAACTCAAGCTGGCAGTTTTCCATGGAGAACAGATGCTGGTACTGCCGAACCAGGGCGTTCTTGGGTTCGGTCAGAATCTGAATGAGCGCCTTTTCGGAAAGCGGTTCGAGCGCGGTACACACCGGCAGACGCCCGATGAACTCGGGGATCATGCCGAATTCGGTAAGGTCTTCAGGCGTGACCTTGGACAGAATCCATTCGCCATGATCCTGTTCGCTTTCGTGTTCGGAGGCAAAGCCGATGGACTTGTGCCCCAGACGTTTGCGGACGATGTCCTGCAATCCGACAAAGGTTCCGCCAACGATGAACAGAATGTGCGAGGTATCGACCTGAATGTATTGCTGTTCGGGGTGCTTTCGGCCACCCTGAGGCGGGACGTTGGCCACGGTGCCTTCGAGCATTTTCAAAAGGGCCTGCTGCACACCTTCGCCCGACACATCGCGGGTGATGGAAACGTTGTGCTGGGTTTTGGCAATCTTGTCGATTTCGTCAATGTAGATGATGCCACGCTGGGCGCTTTCGAGGTCGAAGTCGGCAGACTGCAATAAACGCAGCAGGAGGTTTTCCACGTCTTCACCGACGTAACCGGCTTCGGTGAGGGTGGTGGCATCGCCGATGGCAAAGGGCACATTGAGGATGCGTGCCAGGGTGCGTGCCAGCAGGGTTTTACCACTGCCGGTGGGGCCGAGCATCAGAATATTGGACTTTTCGATTTCAACCAGACAGTCCTTGTCATCACGGGCGGTCAGGCGCTTGTAGTGGTTGTGTACACAGACGGACAGGGCACGTTTGGCCATGTCCTGCCCGATGACGTACTGATCGAGGAACTCCTTGATCTGTTTGGGTGAGGGGATGGCCCCCGAAGGTGGGCCGGGCGGATTGCACCTTCCGGCGTTCCTGTTTGAAAATGTTCTGGCACAGGTCGGTGCAGTTGGCACAGATGTAAACATCATTGGGGCCTTCGACCACTAGGCCCGACCTTCGCGTGATGGTCTTGCCGCAGAAAGAGCAGGTTGTTACCCGCCGACCCTTGAAACCACTGTCACCGGTAGTGTTGTTTTCCATACGAAGAAATCCGTCCTTGTCGCTCTCTGGCAGGGATTGTGTAGGGAACTAATGGACCCGCGCCTAATGTATTTTCGACCATCGGCTCAATCGCCTTGACTGCTGCAAGTTACGATTTGCCAAAAGTATTACACTGCGGTTGTTTAGCCGCAGGCAATGCCTTGGTTATTTTATCAAGCATCACCCTGCTAATCTTTCGAATCGCTGTTTTCGGGCCTGGGCGTGTTATCCGGGCCTTGGGCGGGTGGAGAAACGGTGGGGAACTTGGCAAGCAACTTGTCCCTGGCTCGCCCATATTCATCATCGCTGAGTTGGCCTTGCTGGTGCAGCAAGCGCAGATCATCGAGGGTAAAACCGACATCGCTTTCATCCGTTTTGATGGGCTGATTAAACCAGCGATAAAGAATCACCCCGACGATGATCAAAATCACAGATACCAGCAGCATGACCCCTGCCCAGACCATGATCGACCGGGTGTTTTGTGCCGCAGGGGATTGGGCCAGCATATTCAACAGGTTCAGCAAGGGCATGATGCTCATTGTAACGCTGCGCAAGATAAAACCCAGCATGGCCATGCCTGGGCTTTGCTGAGTTAGGGGGACCCTGATTACTGAGCCGGTGCGGGTTCGATATTGTCCACTTCGTTGATCGTGGCGGTTTCGAGCACCTTGTCCAGTGTCTTGGTGTCGCGGATTTCCAGATAAACCTGTTCGATCTGCCCGTTACGCTGCATCTGCTGACGCATCTTTTCAGGCCTGCGACCCTGCTGCATGGCAATCATATAAATCGCCTGGTTCACTTCGGCTTCGGTGACATCAATGTTGTGCTTGCGAGCAAGGCGGTCGAGGATGAAGAATAATTTGAGCTGACGGGCGGCCTGTTCCTCGCTGCCGGATTTGGCCTCGGCGATCTTCTGGGCGATTTCCGTATCCGGTACGCCGCGCATCGCCATGTCAACAGCCTGACGGTGCAGCAATCGGGCCGTCTGCCGCTTGCTGAGGTTGGCGGGCAGTTCCATCGGCACCTTTTCCAGCAGCATCAGGGTCAGCTGCTGATGCATCGCCTGGCGCTGGGAGCGTTCTCTGCGACCTCCAGCGATTCACGAATACGGGTGACCAGTGCTTCACCGGTTTCCATGCCCATCTGCTTGGCGACCGCATCCACTTCCGCCAGTTCGATGCGTTCGATTTTGTCCACCCGCATCATCAGCGTCACCGGCTTGCCGGCAATGCGTTCATCTTCATGGCCTGCAGGCCCGGTGATGGAAATCGACACCACGTCCCCAGCCTTTTTGCCGGTCATGGTTTTGCCAAGCTCATCAATGGCAATGCCTGCCACCTGACCCTTGAACTGTTTGTCTTCACCGGTGACCAGCACATAGGTTCCGGGATGATGGGCGATTTCCGGGGCTTCGGCCTGGGCGTTTTCACCCTCGAGGATGCGCAGGTCCACCAGCAGAAAATCCTCGGTCTGGGCGGAGCCTTCGGTGACCGTATTCATTTTGCCCATGCGCTTGCGCAGGTTCATGACCTCTTCCTGAATCTGGGCATCGGTCACATCCAGTTTGGGCTTCTGCACCGCCACACCAGTCAGGTCAGGCAGTTCAAACTCGGGCACCACTTCCACCTCCACGGTCACCGTCATCGGCCCGTTGTCGGGCAGTTGCAGTTTGTCCAGGTCCTTGACCTCGGGCTCGCCGAGCACTTCCAGTTTTGTTCTTCGATGGCCTGGCTGTAGCTTTCGCTGATGAGCTGGCCACGCACATCTTCGCGCAACGATTCACCGAAGCGTTTTCAATCAGCCGCATCGGAGCGCGACCTTTACGAAAACCGGGGATGGCCGCATCGGTTTTGAGCTTGCCCATCTGCTCCTTGAGCTTGACTTGGATGCGATCCTCAGGGATTTCAATGAGCAGGGCTTTGCGGGCTGGCCCGACATCCGACAGGCTCACGGTTTGTTCGAGTTTGGGTTTGGCGGGAGCCTGATCTGCAGTAGCCAGGGAGGCATCCACAGCAGGCGATTCGACAGCCGGGCTGGCAGGTTGCCTCGGTGGGG
>JAAUTM010000138.1 GCA_012031455.1 Phycisphaerales bacterium | reverse complement strand
CACTGGTATGATGCCTGCTACATACACCTTCACGTCCGGCTTGGTGGCATAAATCAGATTCAGCAGCTTCCGCATGTTCCCAGCCGTCTTTTCCCAACCGGCATCCAGCAGAATGTCATTGGTCCCGCCATGCAGCAGAATCACATCCGGCTGATAAGTATTCACCCAGTTGACTGCGTGGTATACAAAGTTGTTTTGATATGAATAGACATCCTGACCAATGGTCCACGCCCTGTAACCTGAATGTGCGGTCTGACCCGCCGTTGTGAGCAGTGGCGAAGGATTGTCATTGGAGGCCCCGACAAACTGCATGGCCACGCCAGCCGCCTGCATGTCTGTGAAAAAACGAGTGCGATAGCCCCCGTAAACCGCAGCACTCTGATTGTTCCCCATTCCCTGGGCGGTTTCACCGTAAGTGATCGAATCCCCATCGCCATCACTCGCAAAGGGGCAGCCTGAGTCTGAGAGTGAATGCCTCCGAGCATCACTCCAAGCATTCCCAAGGCCAGAATAATCACATGGCTTTTCATAGAACTACCTATCTGAATACCCAAAAACTCAATCGACCAGCGCGTAGTGACCGCCCACTCGGCTTCACAGGACAACGTCCCAGCCGGACTATCCAACCAGCACTATCAACCGGAAAATCTTTTCCACCCGGAGTGGTGATCCGCCCATAAAGCAAACCACCACTCCGGAGGAAAAGCAGGAGGCAGGATTAACGACGACGAATCAGAGCAAGACCGCCCATGGCCAGCAAAGCAGCCAGCGAAGCAGGTTCAGGAACTGGACCAGTGGAGATTCGTGCAGCATTGATGTAACTCAGGCCGGAGACTGGGGTGACTGTAAGCGTCACGATGCCGCCAGTGGGCGAGACATTGTTGAAGGTCACCAACTGGTCTTGGTTTGCCACTACATTCTGATTGCCAGAAAGTGCGCCGATGGCGTAGTTGGTGATGTTGTTCTGCTGATTGGCGTCGGTGATGGTACCCAAAATATCGAATGTATAGACGGTATTATCATCCAAGCCGGTAAAGGTGATGTTGTACGGGGTAAACCACCAATAGCTGCTGGTGGCGGCATCGACGGGGAAGATGGAAGCGACCGCCCCGGTGAGGGTTGAGGTTCCACCTCCATGGCCAAAATTGACAAAGGGGGTCCACTAGTGACCGAGACGCTTGTGGCAGTGCCATTGATGTCGCTGAGATTAGCAAGCGTATTACGTTCCAGCAGGTTGTAAGTGATTTGCTGAGAATTATCAGCAGTGAACCCGACCAACGAGTTCGAGTTTGAGCCAGGACCAAAACTCACCACGATGGTGTCAGCGTGAGCCAGCGTGGTAATCGTCATTCCCAGCACCGATACGGTAGCCAAACATCTCAAATCAAGTTTACATAACATACATTGACTCCCTCAAAAAAGTGTTTCGATTCACTTAACGTAGACTCATATACACGGTTGATAAAAAAATTCATACTTAACCACCTGCAGCGACCCGTTGATGACTCAACGACGACGACGCAGCATTATCAGTCCGCCAACCGCCAGCAGCCCCAGCGAAGCAGGTTCGGGAACCAGCATTCCCGGTGTCACATCAGCAAAAGTCGTCCCGATCCGGATTTCGTCGGCTTCATAGCTATTGCCCATGACGAAGAACCGGTTGAAAGTACCAGCAGTCGTCGCATACGTTGCGTCTGCGCTACCGGGCTCCATCGCAGTGGTCGGATTAACCCAAAGGCTGGCAGTAACCTGATTGGCCCCGGTATACTCAACCTTGCCGACCAGCAGTACGGTTTGATCGGGAGTGACTCTCACGGTGCTATTGGCACTGGTGCCGCCCCAAAGCTTTTCGATCTGCCAAAAGGTTGAACCACCACCTTTGCCAAAGAACACACCACCAATGCTGCCTGAATCCAATCCAAATCCGATGTAGTTCGGCACGCTGGCGCCGGTTTTGATAATTCCGCTGAAATAAACAACACTTTCAGCAGGTAATGCCAGTGCCCGGACATAACCACTTTCTGAAGCCGAGACCGCGCGATTGCCCAGGACATCCAGATCGCCATAGGTCAAGCTGGGCGTATTGACCGAGACACCGCCGCCCCAGTCAGCCAGCCATGCACCGCCCCAGCCGCTGCCGCCAGATTGAGCCAACAGGGCCGAACCATCTGCGTAATCAAAACCTTCGTACACCAGCAGATCGGCCTGAGCCGTGCCTGCTGCCAACGTGGTCCCCAAACCGATGGCCAAAGCAACCGAACTTTGTTTTACCCTCTGCATGACTCTCATAGAAACCTCCTTGACCAAAGCCCTCGAAAGAAGACAACACACGTTGTGTTGTCGAAAATGACATTCAAAACATGAAGACTCAGCTACGCCGACTTGGCAGCAGCGAGCAATGCGATTCTCATGACTATGCTTGTAATCCCCATTGGTGCCTGATGTGTGAGACGGATCATGAAACACCCCAACTTCAAAGCTTAGACCATCTGGAAATCAACACGTGCTTGCATCACAACCGACAGAATCAATAAACTGGAACAGTAAAGAGAAGAGGGCGGATACTCGGTTGGATCACCCAAGGCCGATGATTTTGCGAATACCCGCCCCCTCGAAATTCTCAACAGAATCAAGAGTCATTGAATTCGAACACTTGTCATCACATCGCCCGACGACGCAGCATCATCAGCCCGCCAACCGCCAGCAGACCCAGCGAAGCCGGCTCAGGAACCACAGCTGAGTTGACCGTTACCGCATCGATGCCCAAGAACGAGCCATTGAATGCCAAAGCATCAATGGTCTGACCTGCACCAGTGGTGATTTCTGTCCAGCCAGCGCCTTGGGCGACGCTGCCTGTCCACACAGTGTTGCCATCAAGCAATCCGGTCACTGTTCCGTTTGCAAAGCCGCCAAAGCCAAGATAAGTACCATCCAAGAACAGGCTGGGGACTTCCACATCGCCGCTGAAGCTGATGGTCCCATCGGCGACTTCAATGAAAACGTACAAGCCGCCATCCGAACCAGGCTCGCCAGCAAAGCTACCCAGGAAGCCATCGGTGAAAGTGGTGCTCACGCCCACAGGCAGACCGACCGGCTGGTAATCAGTGGCGATAGCCGATTCATCGCCGGGCAGTTCTTCAAAGTTGATCAGCCCTGCGTTCACCGAACCGACAGCCAGACCCAGCACCGATACACATCCCGCCAACCAAGCATTTCGACGATTAAACATGTCCGACCTCCTTCAATATGAATGAAACTCTTACATCTTGGATTGCAACACACAATCCGCTGTGAATTTGAATATACCCGCTTCTTGGGTCAAATGCAAACATCTTAGTCAAAATATCTGCAGGCCTGATGGATGGGCACGGGTAAGCGTCGCAA
The DNA here is from genome assembly GCA_012031455.1 of Phycisphaerales bacterium. The sequence continues at coordinate 1,970 of JAAUTM010000138.1, read as the reverse complement.
TCTTGGCATTTTGCACTTTGATTCGTTGTGATTTTATTATTCTATATGCTCAATTTTCCTTATCAAAATCCCTCTGCAAAGGCATGAATCAATTCATCATGCCTATAATCCATGAGGATGATTTGACAAAATAGGTAAGGTGTGCTGGGCGGTTGGGTCAATTATTAACATTTTGATCCAAGTACTTGATTCGAATATAAGTTTGAGGTATATTTGAACCACACGCTCTTCTTGACAAGGACTACACCACCATGATTCCCTCAACTGCCCAGCGATTTACCAATGAATCCCCCCGCTCTCGGGCGATTCGGCTGCTTCGGCAGTGGGTGGATGATGGTGTGCTTCGCCCCGGCGATATGCTTCCTCCTGAGCGCGAAATCTCCGCCAAGCTCGAAGTGGGGCTGGGGACCGTGCAGCGGGCCATCAAGGTCATGGAGCAGGAAGGCCTGTTCATCAACCATGGCGGGAGAACCCGCACCCATCGCCACCCGTAAAGCCACCGAAGCTGGTCTTCTGGCTCAATCCGTGCTGGTTATTTCCCAAACCACGCAGGTCAGTGATGATCCGGTCGGCTACGGCTGGTCAGGTTACGTCACCTCCGGGGTGATGCACGGTTTAGCTCAGGAACAGTCTCATGCGATGATCCTTGACATCAACAACCTCGATCTCGCTGGCTTGGATCGTTTTCTTGCAAGCCATCCTCAAGGTCTGATCGTGCCTGAACTGGAAGGCGCAAAAATAAGCGTGGCCCAATGGGCCAAACACGCCGATCTTGCCGGGGTGCCGGTCACCGTATTCGGCGATGAGCAGGGGTTGCAGCGTTATGACCGAGTGGTCCCGGATCATGAAGCTGGCAGCTACGACCTGACACGCTGGCTGATTTCCACCGGTCGTCAACATATCCGCATGGTTGAAGGTCACTCCAATCCGCCACGCTGGGCACTCGCTCGTCGCCGGGGATATGAACGTGCCATGCGCGAAGCCGGCCTGACGGTGCTGGACCCTCTGCTTTGCCCCGAAGGTCGGTTTGAGGGACTTAATGATGAGTCCGCTTTCCAATCCCATGCCCAATTGTTGGCAGGGGCGTTGGCGCCACTGCTGGTGAAGCAGGAACCGGTGGATGCGCTCATGGCCGTGACAGACGGTGTGGTTCCCTGGATCGCGGCCGGGATGAAAATGCTTGGGAAGGTCCCTAATCAGGACATCGCACTGGTGGGTTACGACGATTATTGGGACCAGGCCCCGACGCGGGAATTTGAGCCCACGCCGCCCTTGGCCACCATCAACAAGAACAATTTCCAAATGGGCAGGGAATTGGCTTCCTTGCTCCAGCAGCGTCGCAAACAGGAGCTGCCCGAAGGTCCGCAACTGCGTCTGGTTCGGCCGACCCTCAGGGTTCGTTCAATTTAAGCATCGCCGATGTTCTTGGGGAACTCGGTAAGAAGACGGCTCAGCACGTCGAGGCTGTTATTTGTCATTTTAGAAAGGATGGAATCATGCGCGTTCATTCATCATCGCAGAAATCTGGCGGATTCACACTCATCGAATTGCTGGTGGTCATCAGCATCATTGCATTGCTGGTAGCGCTGCTTTTGCCAGCATTGGCCAAAGCCCGCGAATCCGCGGTTCGCTCGCAATGTTTGTCGAACATGAGGCAATTTGGCGTGGCCGTCATGACTTACGCCAGCGACAGCAAGGATTATTACCCCGAGCATCGCTCACCCAACGCACTTGACCCTGATGAGGTTACGGGTACTCCATGGATCGGCTTCAACGCAGCCGGATGGAACTATCGGTTGGCCAAGCCGGGGTATCTCCAATTCAACTGGGATACCTATTCCAAATATAAGGGTGGTTTTTGGTGCCCCACGGACAACATCACCCCGATCGATCCAACTTTTTGGTATACCTACCATATCGCCTCTCTCTCTTCCTATCGTGCTATGACCTTGACAACAATGAACCCCAAC
>JAAUTM010000137.1 GCA_012031455.1 Phycisphaerales bacterium | reverse complement strand
TATCAATGAGCCAGTCACGGCAGCAGCATGTTTGATTATGGATGTACCCCAGCCCTTCCAGGGGGCTTCCCCTACAAGAGCCTATTCGAATACTCCGCTTACATTCGCCGCATCGGCACGGCCCATTGCTTTGTCGGGCTGCATCGACGATGCACTGCGGCATCGCCTGTTTCGCCCTCCGCGCACTCTTCCATGCCGATACGGCTCGGTGCTCACAGTGGTGCATTCGAATAGGCTCTCAGGGGAAACGGGAAAGGGGTGAATCCGGGAAGTATATATGCCCTGCATTTGCGGCTTATGCTCAAATCACCCATTCGCAGCGGATGCGTCAATGGTGTATTCGCCGCTTTTGCGTCGATTGTCCGCAGCCAGCACAGCCTTAAGGTTGTCGGGGGTCATGGCCTCAGGCTTGAACAGATTCAGCGCCAGACGGAATACCGCTGTGTCGCTGATTTTGAACCCATCTCGCGGGCCACGCCCCTGGCCTTCTCCAGCAGCCGTGCTTCATCCTTGGTGAAGCGAACGGTGAGTCGTTGCATCCGCTCCAGGGGCAGCACCTGCTGTTGAATCCTCCCCCGGCGTTCCCCTGCCCCACCCTGTCGTTCCACAGACTCCGCAGAAGCGGTGGCAGCTTTGTCAGTAGTATCGGAGGTGGTTCCCGAATGTCGCTCTTGCGGGGGTGTATGGCTGGCGGGTTTGTTGGCACGCTGGTCGGCGCTGATGGCCCGGGTGAACAGGGCATCAAGCTGGGCGGTGGTGTGGGCGGCTTTGAGCCGGGGTTGGTTGCTTTTGCTCATATTGTATAAAAGCGGTTGGTATGTATAAGCGGTTTTTATGTATTGGCGGTTTATGCGTATTGGCCGCTATTGCGACAATAGCTCGATGCATAGCTCCAGAACTTCCTGTCGCTCGATCAGGCTCAGGGATTCCCAGCCAAAGCGATTGGCTTTGCTATAGACCGCCCGCTGGTGGATACGGGTCTTGAGGGTGGGGTAGGGGATGCGCCCGCTGGCTTCGAGCATCTCCCTGGCCACGATGGTCTGGGGCCGAACCTGATTGAAGACCACACAAGTCTTGCCCTCCGGCAGGCGTTCGCGCTGGATGACCTTGGCGGTCGCCAGGGTTGAGGCCATGTCAAAGAACTCCGGGCGGGTGACGATGACGACCAGATCGGCATGACGGATGGCCTCGAGGGTGGTGGGCCGTTCGATGTCCGGACTGGTGTCGATCATGACAAAGTCGGGGGCGCTTGCACCGGGATGGGCAGGGTTATTACCGGGGGAATTGGGGGAATCGGGAGCGTGGGAACCGTAATAACCGGGGGCGGGGTGAGGATGGGGATGCCATAGGCGGTGGCGGCAGCGGTGGCGTTGCCCTGGGGGTCGCGGTCATCGATGCAGACGTTCTGCCCCCGAAAGTTCAGGACCCATGCTACCAGGAGCGCGAGTGTGGTTTTGCCGGTGCCTCCCTTGCCGTTGACGAATGCGATGGTTTGTGACATAAAAGCGGCGAATATGAATTATGCTCATGAGCGTATAAGACTATTCACGGGATGCAAGCCCAAACATCGACCACATCTTCCAGCGGAGCATTAGCATCTCATGCATAATATGGGTATTAGCATCTTTCCTCCGCAGTAGTGGTGGCGGAGGTAAGCACACCGCCATAACCGGGAGTCATCTCATGGCATTGACCGCATTAGTAGAGAAGGATGAGATTCGCGCCGCTTACAAACGCATGATGAGTCGCCTGAAAGACGGTGCCCAGATCATGGAGTGTACGCTGGGATGGCAGGGAGGCAATCAAACGGTCAAGGTCTTCTGGCGTTCTGATGAGCGGTACTGGGTGCATGGTGATGACCGGGCGACGACCAATCGCTATTGGTGTTGTTTCGGGACAACCGACCCCCATGAACATTCCATGATGTCGATTGTTTGCGAAATCAATCCTCCTTTTGAGGGGAACAATCAGCGTGCCGCTGGGATGTTCGTTCGCGATGACAACGGCAAGGTCTATCTTGCTCACAGCGGTAAAATCGGCGGAGGACGCAAAGGGATCGGCAAGGCTGCGTTCCTGGACTACTACCGTGGAAGCAAACCGGAGATGGTTCGCCTGAGCGACGGTCGCCTTGTGGGACGCATTCTCATCGGGGCTTTGGATGGCAAGCGATTCACACGGCAAGTTGCTGAGTATGTGCGTGAAGTGGCACGGTTCAAGAAAGCCGAGATAGCGCCTGTGCAGATAAAAGAGATTGTCACGCAAGATGATGTCGGGTTCTCACCCGAATTTCAGGGGGCACGCACCAGATATGAGATGAAAGGCAGCATTGAGTCCCGCTGCGATCACGGTCTGATCGTCAGCGCCCTCCACAATGAACTTCAGAAAAAGAAACTGATTGCCGGAAACGACCGTTTGCGTGACCTTTTCGTCGCTGGCAAAAACGGTGTCGACGTGCTGTTTGAGGTTAAAACTGAGGCAACGACCACCTGTATCTATGAGGCCGTGGGCCAGCTGATGATTCATGGCTCTACGCAGAAGGATGCACCCATGCGTGTGCTTGTCCTGCCGGTCCAGCCCAATTCAAGCACGCTAAGGGCTCTGGACAAGCTGAGTATCCGGGTAATGACCTATGCCTGGAATTCCGGTGTGCCGAAATTTACGGGACTGAACAAAGTGATTCAGTAATACTCCCGGCGTTCGGATCGGAGTTGGGGCAAACAATCCGGTCGCTCACGCCGGTTGTTTGCTCCCAACCGCACCGAGTGTGCGTCATCTATCTTTCTCCCTGTTCTTCTATTCTCTCATTCTCTGCGCCGCTGTTTTGCAACCCCCTGATGCTCACAAGGTTGTAGCATCCTCCAGCCACCGGTCCTGCGGAGATTGCCACCAGGTCTGCGGAGTTTGCCACGGCTGCTGCGGAGTCTGCCCCAGACGCTGCGGAGTTTGCCACGCTTTCCCCGGAGTCTCCGCAGAAACGGTGGCGGTGATTCATTGCGCTGGTGCCGCGGGGCCGGGGCGGGGGACCAGGGCGTGGTCGATCATTTTCACCACGGCATCATGGAATGCGATGGCCATGGCTTCATCGGGGTTGGCCGGGCGTGGGCGATAGCTGCCATCCTCCTGCCGGATGGACTGGTCGCGCAGCTTCTGCCGCCATTTGGCCAGTTCCGCCAGTTGACCGAGCTTCATCTCCTTGAGCTGATTGGGCGAGTAATCGCGGATCGGCCTGGGGTAGGGCCATTCCACCCCGCTCACCTCCGGCTGTTGCGCCTGTCGCCGCCGACGCAATCGCTGTTCCCGGGCGGTGCGCTTCACCTCCAACGCTTCGTGATACTGGTCCAGGTCAGCAAAGGTCTTCTGGTTAAAGTGAATCACCAATTGATCGCCCTGCCACTGGGAACCGGTGATGATCTGGGCTTGCTGGGCAAGGATCGCACTGTTGTTGATCGCATCACGGATGCGCCCCCAGTTGCGTTTGGAGACTTGAGGAGCCATGCGCAGTTGCAACGCCAGTTCGGTCATGTCCCCGGCAAAGCTCCAATCCGAGCGCGGCTGGTGGGTTTGCCCCCCTTGTTTCCTGGCCTGACGCTCCTCCAGACGGATGCGTCCGACCTCGGCGAAGATCCAGTCCATGAAGGCGTGCATATGCTTGTTATGCCTGCGCACATTGCCGGAGATCGCCAGACTGATGCGCTCGTAGAGATGGGCCGGTTTGTAGAAGTAGAAGGAATCGTGCTGGTCGAACCAGACTTCTTTGAACTGTATTTCGATCAGGTCCGCGTTCTTGAAGCGTTGGACCAACGGGGCAATGTCCTGGGGCGGTCATGGGGCCGGGCGCTGGGGGGCAAGCTGCTGGCTACGCTCCTGCTGGGTGCCGCAAAGCCACAGGGGCGCCACACGGGTGACTTCCTTCCATTTGCCCTCCACCTGCCGATGGTATTGAATCAGCCAGGGGAGCATGCCCAGCGATACCAGGGCGGCGAACGCCTCATCGCGTTCATAGCTGCTGACTTCGGACCAGTTACGGGTGTTGCGTTCGCGCTTCTGGACGCCATAGGCTCGAATCCAGTCATCGGGGGTGATGATGATGCATTGGGACGGGCGCCCGTGGCCGTGATCAGGTACAAACCGGCTTCATAAGCCCGTTGCTGGGGTACGCTCAGGTCAAAGCCGACCACATTGATATTGTGTTTGTCCACCTCGGCCCGCACATCCTCGGGCAGGTCTTCATAGGTCTTGTCGAACAACTGCAGTTGCGGCTTGTCGGCATTGAACCGCTTGCCCCGGAGCTGATTGGACAGGTGTTGTGGCGAACGGGGAAACTCCAACGACCAGTCGATGGGTGTGGGCCTCCAATCCCTGGCGTTTGACCCGGAAGGCTTTGCCCCGGAAGGTTTTGCCCCTGAAAGTGCCTGCGTCGGGACGGACATCAGGGTGGGGGAGGACGCCTGGGGATTTTGATTCGGGCTGCCAACCCCCTGCAACTGCCGCGCATCCGTCATGGTTTGAGCATGGCAGAATCCCCCGGCAATGCCAAGCAGAAAGGATCGGTGCGGCGAACACCGCTTGATAGGGATGCCAATTCCCGCGTTTGCCAATGCAATGCTTCCGCCTTGAGATACAAAGGGGTGGGGAGCATGATCAGCCTGCAACTCTCAATAATTATATGGAGGCCTGCAAACTTTACAGGGGCGATAACCGCTTTGCCGTGCGTCCAGCGGTGTTTGAAAATATACAAGATTGCTATGGCTGATCATATTTACATAGCGACATGAGGTATAGTGATAAACATCAGAGTGAGAGCTTCCGACGTATGGAGCGTATGCACTAGCAATCACTGGGTTAAATAAACCTAGTGATAAAAGAATTATAAGAATTATATTTCTCATAGTAAAACAAATCTATGGAATTTTATCTAATGCGTCAAGCAACATGTCTAGGGATTAGATTACTTGTATCTCAATGCTGGATTGACAGGTCAGGGATGCCTGTGCATACGATGGGGCACCTTGCTTGCCGCCTTGCTCCGTGTCATTTACCAACCCTGAATCATCCACGCTTTTAGGTCCCATCGGATTCATCGTCCATGGGGGTTCCCATGCGCTACCTGCTGGAGGCCCGGTCCACCACCGGCTTTGTGGCTTGGAGGCTTGGCGATGGCACCATCGTCGTGAGTATGGCCGAACAGGTTTCCATCGCAGCCAGTCCGATGCTCAGTTTCTGGGCGTGTGCCGGGTGGTTGGGTCCCTGAAAACTGTACCAGTTGAAATGAGACTATAGGTTGGGGATAATAAGAAAAACCAACCATGAAAGGACACACTACACGGCCGAGCAGATCATCAGGATCTTGCGAGAGGCTGAGACGCCGGAGCTAAGAGGC